>JAFLDC010000059.1 GCA_017302775.1 Sphingomonadales bacterium | reverse complement strand
CCGACCGTTTTCATCCAGCAGAATTTCCCGGGCCGGGTTCTGCGGTGATGGGATCGTGCCACCCGTATCGGGCAGTTCGGTCAGCTTTACCGGCCAGGCGATCCGTTTGACATAGCGGGCGACCAGTTCGGCCTCGGGCGAGCGGGCGATCTTGCCGCGGGCAATGACGTGAAGCAGCATGTCAGCCGATGCGGCGATCTGCGCCGATCACGCGGTGCCCGAATCGCCGAATGCCCACATCCGTTCCAGATTGTAGAACGTCCGCACTTCCGGCCGGAACAGGTGAATCACGACATCGCCGGCATCGACCAGCACCCAGTCTGCGGCAGGCAGGCCCTCGATCCGGCAGTGACCAAATCCGCCATGCTTGATCCGTTCGGCCAGCTTTTGCGCCATGGCGGCCACCTGGCGAGTCGATCGGCCGGAGGCGATCACCATGTGATCGGCGATCGAGCTTTTGCCCTCGAGCGGGATCGAGACGAGTTCCTGCGCCTGATCATCGTCCAGCGACGTGATGACCAGTTCGTGCAGCGAGCCCGGTTCAGTCACCGGCAACGGCGCGGAACCAGGGGTGGTGGTAGCCGAGACAGGCTCGGCCGGGTTGACAGATTCGGGCGTCATGAAAACGGAAACGGCTCCTCTGGACGGGCATAGCGAAAGGCGACTGGCCAGTCATGCGATGTCAAATGCTATGGGATGGTGCGTCAATCGATCCCGCTGGCGCAGCCCGGCATAGCGACTGGCCCAGTCTGGATTGGCCCGGCGAATGGCAGTTGCCGAACGCTGATCGGGATCGAATCGCAAATGTATCAGCGCAGGCGCGCTCCATCCTGCCCGGTGCTTCAGGCTGGCAGCAGACCGCCGGAATCGGCCGAGCCAGGCCCCGGCGAGGCTCGCCCGGGCGGCACCCTCATAGCCGGGACGGGCGATAACCGCAATCGGCATGGCGCGCGCGATGCGCTGCCAGTCCTTCCAACGGTGGAACTGCGCCAGATTGTCGCTGCCCATAAGCCAGACAAACCGGTATCGGGGGTAGCGGTTGCGGAGCTGCCACAGGGTATCGACGGTGTAGCGGGTTCCCAATTCGCGTTCGATCGCGGTTGGCACGATTCGCGATCGCCGGGCTTGGGCCTGAGCAGAGGCCAAACGCGCCGCAAGCGGAGCCATTCCGGCCTTCGGCTTAAGCGGATTGCCTGGCGAAACCAGCCACCACACTTCATCCAGCCCCAGCGCATCGAGCGCGAACAGGCTGATTTGGCGGTGGCCGCCATGCGCGGGATTGAAACTCCCGCCAAGCAGTCCGATCCGCTTCAAGCGCGAACCTGGCCCGTGCCGCGCACCAGCCATTTGTAAGTGGTCAATCCCTCCAGCGCGACTGGCCCGCGCGCATGCAGCCGTCCGGTGGCGATTCCAATCTCTGCACCCAGCCCAAACTCCCCGCCATCGGCAAACTGCGTGCTGGCGTTGGCCATGACGATCGCGCTGTCGACCTCCGCCAGGAACCGCTCAGTCGCGGCGCGGTCTCCCGCCACGATCGCCTCGGTATGCTGCGACCCATGGCGCGCAATGTGCTGTAAAGCGGCATCCAGGCCGTCAACCACCGCCACAGCCAGCACGCTCTCGAGATATTCGGTATCCCAATCGGCGGCAGCGGCCGCACCTATCCGCGGATCGAGCGCCATGGCGCGGGCATCACCCCTGAGTTCGCAGCCGCCGTCAAGCAGCGCGCTGACCACGGACTGCGAATCTGAAAACTGTGCGTCGAGCAGCAGGGTTTCCATCGCCCCGCACACTCCAGTCCGGCGCAGCTTGGCGTTGACCGCGATAGCCACTGCCTTTTCAGGGTCAGCCGAAGCATGGATATACGTGTGATTGATGCCGTCGAGGTGCGCCAGTACCGGCACGCGGGCGTCCGCCTGGACCCGCGCCACCAGGCTTTTCCCGCCGCGCGGAACAATCATGTCGATCAGGCCGGCCGCGGCCAGCATCGCGCCAACCGCAGCACGATCCTGCGTCGGCAGAAGCTGCACCGCCGCGGTCGGCAGCCCTGCACTTTCGAGGCCACTGGCCAACGCGGCGTGCAGGGCCCGGTTAGAGCGAACCGCCTCGCTGCCCCCGCGCAGCAGCACCGCGTTGCCCGATGCGAGGCAGAGCGCGGCAGCATCGGCGGTCACATTGGGGCGGCTTTCATAGATAATTCCGATCAGCCCCACAGGAACCCGGACCTGGCTCAGTTCCAACCCATTGGGCCGGCACGAACTGGCGATCACCTGACCCACCGGATCGGGAAGCCCCGCCACCTGTTCAACCGCGTCAGCGATAGCTGCAAGGCGCGCTTCATCCAGTTTGAGCCGATCCATCATCGCCGCGCTCAAGCCGCGGTCGGCGGCAGCGGCCAGATCAGCGGCATTGGCCGCCAGAATACCGTCCTGGTCAGACCGCAAGGCCGCTGCTGCGGCGCGCAAGGCGGAAGCCTTGGCAGCGTGATCGAGCCGCGCCAGTTGGCGCTGGGCGTCTCGCCCTGCCGCAGCCAGGCGGGCGACCAAGGCCTCAGGATCTTCGGCTTCGTCGATAGCGGAGAATGCGCGGCTGATCATGGTGTGCCGCGACTATCATTGCTGGCCATGCTTGTCACGGTCAGCCCCAGCTTTCACTATTGTCAGCAACAAAAACGATTCATCGCACCGTTCGTTCGATTCGGCGAGTCCGTGCCTCAACAGATTCGCTTGAACGAGACGATACTGCTAGCGCCCTGCCCAGAAAGCAAAAGAGGGACTTGGGGTCGTCTTGCAGAAAATAACCGTCGGCGGCTTACAGGACCGCCTGCGGAGCTGGTTTCCGGATCGCGAATTTTTCATGCGATCTGAAGGGCAGGTCCGTTTTATCAAGGTTTCTTCGCGGGTTCAGAAGATTGCTGCGGGCATTGTTGCCGCGCTGCTTCTCGTCTGGGTGCTGTCGATGGCCGGAATGGCCGTGTCGAGTTTCATGGCGAATCGCGACCGCGTTTCGTTGCTTGATCGCGAGGCCAAGGTTGCCAGCTCTGAATCCCGCCTCAAAGCCTATGGCGATGATATCGGCAAGGTCGCGGACGATCTGAAGCGTCGCCAGGATTTTATCGACAAGGTGACACAGGCTCATCTGGGCGACCTGCCCAAGGATGACAAAGCCGGAGAGACCGTTTCGGACAGCACGACCGAGGCCGGTGAAACAGTTAAGAAGGTCAGCTTTTTCCTGCCGGAAGCGGCTGCTTTGGCTGAGATTGAGGCGCGCCAGCTGGCCTTCATTGAAGGACTGACTCGCGCTGCTGATCGTCGCGCTGCCGAAGCGGAAAGCAAGCTGATCCGGCTGGGCCTTAATCCGCAGGCAATGCTGGCTTCTCTTGACGACAAGAGCGCGCAGGGTGGTCCGTTGGTAATGCTTGCCACCGCTGCCGACGGAACAATCGATCCGCGTTTCCAGCGTTTTGGTCTTAGCCTGGCGCGAATGGAAGCGCTGGAACGTTCCGTTGCGGCGCTGCCACAGGCTCTTCCGGCCAGCCTGGAATATATCTCCTCGGGCTTTGGCTACCGCGCCGATCCCTTCACAGGCGGTGCCGATTTTCACCCTGGGCTCGATTTCAAGGGGCCGCACGGGGCTCCGATCTATGCCGCCGCGCGGGGCACGGTCAGCTTTGTCGGGCAGCGGTCCGGCTATGGCAATGTGGTTGAGATCGATCACGGCAATGGCCTGATAACGCGCTATGCACATATGTCCGGCTTTCGCACGGCGGTTGGCAAACCGGTCATACCCGGCGAGCTAATCGGCCTGATCGGCAGCACCGGCCGCTCGACCGGACCGCACCTGCACTTCGAAGTCCGCATCGGCGATCGCCCGGTCAACCCACGCCCGTTTCTTGAGGCAGTTCCCAATGTTTTCCAAAAAACCGGCGGCAGCGCCGCTCAGTCCGGCAGGTAGAGCAATGGCCAATCCCACGTTCAGCGTGTTTGGTTCCGACATCCGGATCAAGGGCGATGTCAACGCATCGGCTGATCTGCATATCGACGGCATGGTCGAAGGCGACGTCGCCTGCACATCGCTTGTTCAGGGCGAGAGCGGTGAGATCATTGGTGCGGTCAAGGCTGAGACCGCCCGGTTGTCCGGAACGGTCCGCGGGACGATCACCGTGCGCGAACTGGTCGTGCTGAAAACTGCCCGCATTCATGGCGATGTTCACTATGATGCCCTGACTATTGAACAGGGCGCGCAAGTCGATGGCCGCTTTGCACCGCGCACGGTGGGCGACGATGGTGCGGTAGTGGCGCTCGCGGCGGTCTAAGGTCAGGCGGGCAGTCCGCCTTCCTGGGCAAGTTCGGCACGCAACGCCTTGCGATCGAGCTTGCCGATCATCGTCTTCGGCATGCTTTCGCGCACGACTACGGCGTCAACCCGTTCGTGCTTGCCGATCCGCGTATTGAGCCAGGAACGCAGCGTCGCCCCGTCAATGTCAGCACCGTCGCGCAAGGTGACGTAAGCACGCGGAATTTCGCCCAGATATTCGTCAGGGACCCCGATCACCAGCACCTCCTTCACGGCAGGGTGCTCTTCCATCACCGCTTCGACCTGGCTGGGGAAGACCTTGAATCCGCCCACCGCTATCATGTCCTTGATCCGGTCGACGATGGAAATGTAGCCATCCGCATCAATCGTGGCGACATCGCCGGTGCGCAGCCAGTTTTGTCCATCACGTCGGGCAAAAGCCGCCTCCGCCGCATCGGGCCTTTGCCAGTAACCTTGCATCACCTGTGGGCCAAGCACCGCCAGCTCGCCCGGTTCACCCGCCGGAGCTTCACGCGCAGGGTCCTCGCGGTCAAGCAGGCGTACCTGCGTCGCCGGAAGGACTTGCCCGATCGTCCCGGGTTTCTCCGTGCCTTCATAGGGGTTGCACGAAACCACCCCGGACGTTTCGGTAAGCCCGTAGCCTTCGACCAGTCGCGCACCGCTTAACGCCTCGAACCGCTGTTTGAGCGGCAGTGGCAAGGGTGCTCCACCGGAAATGCACACCCTGAGCGACGAAAAATCCGTCTTGGCCGCCTGCGGATGGTCGATCAGCGCTTGATACATGGTTGGAACGCCCGGAAAGGCGGTGGCCTTGACCCGCTGAAGCGTCTTGAGCGCCTGGGCTGCATCGAACCGGGGCAACATGGCAATGCATCCACCGTTGAGGACCGTGCGGTTAAGCACCGATACATTGGCGAAAACGTGGAACAGTGGCAAAACCCCGACAATGACGTCGCGTGCCCCGGCTTGGGGATCAAGCGCGTTGACCTGCCGGGCGTTGGCGGTGATGTTTTGATGCGTCAGCATCGCGCCCTTCGGCGCGCCAGTGGTTCCGCCGGTATATTGCAGCAAGGCCAGGTCAACCACTGGATCCAATGCGACCGGAGCGGGTAGAGTCCGCTCCAGCACTTGCTCCCAGCGCAGCACGCCAGGAGCCGGCGGAATCCTGGTCAACGCCTTGCGGCCCAGGACAGCCAGCAGGATACGCTTGGTCAGCGGCAACATCGCCCCGAGCGAGCCGACGATCAGCGTCTCAAGGCCCGACGTCCGTTTAACCTCCAGCGCGGTCGGCAGCAATGCCGCGGAATTCAGGGTTACGAGCAGCCGCGTTCCCGAATCCTCAACCTGAGCGGCGAGTTCCGGGGCGGTATAAAGCGGGCTGAAATTGACAAGAGTCGCGCCGGCCAAGGCAGCCCCATAGTACGCCGAAACATAGATCGGAACGTTGGGCAGGTAGAGTCCGACCCGATCGCCCTTGACCACCCCGAGCCGTTGCAATCCAGCCGCGAAAGCCACGGCCTCGGTATGAAGCCGGGCGTAACTGAAGCGGCGCCCGAGAAAGTCGACCAGCGGCCGGTTGCCATATTGCGCCGCAGCGGCCGCGAACATTTCTGGCAAGGCGAGTGGCGGCAAAGCCAGCTCCCACCCCGTGGGGTGGCCATAACGATGGGGCTGCGGCATGGCGGCGGCAGCTGCAAGATCGGCATCCATGTCAGAACCTTAGTCCCGCGGTCGGGAAAAGGCCATGGCGTTGCCTGATCTCAATCTTCTCCGGCGGCTTCGGCTGCGCGCTTGGCTTCCAGCCACGCAGCAGCTTCGGCTTCCTGCGCCGCTTCACCGGCCGCCTTGGTCTGCGCTTCGCGCTCGGCGCGCAGTTCCTCGATCAGCGCGCTGCGATCATCGCCAAGCCGGGCGTCGTCACCAGCCTGGTCGATCAACCCAGCCTTCTTGGCGGCCTTGGCCACGATCCCGTCCAGTTCGCGCTGACTGCACAGGCCCAGCGTCACCGGATCCTTTGGCTGGATATTCGCGATGTTCCAGTGGCTGCGATCACGGATGGCCGCGATCGTATTGCGGGTGGTGCCGATCAGCTTGCCGATCTGCGCGTCCGAGATTTCCGGATGATGCCGCAGAATCCAGGCGATGCCGTCAGGCTTGTCCTGACGCTTGGAGACCGGAGTATAGCGCGGCCCCTTGGTGCGATTGACCGAAACCGGCGCCTTTTGCATCTGCAAGGCATAGGCAGGATCAGCCTGGCCTTTTTCAATTTCCGCCACGGTCAGTTCTCCGGAACGAACCGGATCGCGCCCGGTATATTTCGAACTGGCCAGATCGTCAGCCATGGCCTGCACTTCCAGCAGGTGCAGCCCGCAGAATTCAGCAATCTGTTCAAAGCTCAGTGCGGTATTGTCGACCAGCCACGAAGCGGTGGCATGCGGCATCAGCGGGGTCGGGTTGGTCACGGGTTCACTCCGTTCAAAAATAGAAGGGCCGCCCCTGCACGGAGCGGCCATTTGCGGCGCATTTAGGCGCAATCGCCGCGCGGGGCAAGCATGCAAACCGCATGTTAGCGATTTGATTGCTAAAACTACTGCATGCGATGCCTGAAATGGTGGAGGAACCGATGACCCGCTTTCTACTAATTGCCATGGTCAGCCTGATGCTGACAGCCTGCGGGCGCGGGGGTGAGGATTTTACCGTCAAGGTCGACCGGCCGGCCGAGCGGGTCGCCGCAGCATTCAGCCAGGCTTCGGTAGACAGCGAAATCGGCGCCCTACTACCAGGTCTTAAAGTGGTTCGCAGCCAGCCAAAGCCCGACACGGTGATCTATACCATTCCGGGCGACGGTTCTTTCGAAACCATCGTCAAGCTGACCTTCGCTGGCTCCGCCGATGGCAAGGCGACGGTTATTCACGGCGCTATCGACGTGCCCAGCACCGAGGTCACTTTCGACGGCAAGCAGATGGTAATCAGCGAAAGCAAGGTCGAACGGATTGTCGCTGGCATCCTGCGTTCCGCCGCCAGAAAACTGGAAAAGGGTGAGGACATCGCCAACGAGCAGCGCGATTTCTCCCGGATGCTAACCGTGTTGGCGATCATTACCGATTCGAAAAAGCTGCAGCTGGCCCAGGACATCAGCAAGTACCCGGAATGGTACATGGCCGGGCTTGGCTGGCTTTCCGGCGCCGACGACGGGGTGGACAATCCCTACGGCGACTTCCCCGTGGGCGAAGATCCCACGATCAACGCGCGGCAGGACGAGTACCGCCAGCAACGCGCCGAAAGCGAAGAAAAGGCCAAAGCCGATCAGGCGTCTGAGCCGATGGATGCCGCCGCGGGCGATTCGGCGGGTGGGGACTATTCGGGTGGCTCGGACGAATAGCCGTCTGCCGCGTCTGACACGATCCGCTCTGGCAGGCTTGGCCGCGACAATCCTGCTAACCGGATGCGGCAGGGGCAACACGGCGCGCGAGTGGGTTATCCTCGCACCAGAGCCCACCGTAAGGGCTGAACTGGCCACCATCGCAAGCTGTCCGTCCCCATTGCAACGGCTGAGAATCGCAAGGCCGCCACTGCGTATCGAGGGGCAGGTTCCCGGGCGGGTCATCCTGGCCATCGGTGCGAGCACCGCCACGCGGACCAGTACGCTGCGCTTTACGATCGCCCGCCGCAACGGGCAACCAGCGGCAGGCGTGCGCCTCGGCTGGACCTTCGCCCTAGCCGATGATGCCCGCGAGCTTGACCTTGGCGAGGGCCGCCTGCTGAACCCGCCTTTGCTGGCCCGGGATCTGGAAACCGCTGTGAACGGCTATATCGACACGCTCGGGCTGCCACAGACCGCAGACCTTGGCCGCAACCGCGCCCGGTCTTGCCGCCAGATCGGTCGCCTGCTTGATGCGCTGGCCGCGACCTCTGATCCCGCCTTGCGGCGGACGCTCCAACGGCAAAAACGCCGTGACGCGCTCGGCTGGCTGTTCAAGGACAACTATCGGCTCAGAACGGACAGTCCTGACACCGCCGATTGGGAAAGCGAAGCGGATTACGCCGAATACGGATACTAGCCGACACGCAGTACGATCTTACCGATGTGGTCCCCCGCTTCCATCCGGGCATGGGCCGCTGCCGCCTCGGCCAAGGGAAAGGTTTGATCCATCACCGGATGCAATTTGCCTGCCGCCACCAGCGGCCAGGCAAGCCCGGCAATCTCCTGCGCCAGCAAGGCCTTGAACTGGTTGGACCGGGGCCGCAGTGTTGAGCCGGTCAGATGCAGGCGGCGGCGCATTACCTCTGCCATGTTGATGGTCGCCTGCAAGCCGCCTTGCACGGCGATGGTTACATGCCGGCCATCCTCGCGCAGGCATTTGAGGTTGCGGGCAACGTAGTCTCCCGCAACCATGTCGAGCACAAGGTGCACCCCCTGCCCGTCGGTGATCCTCGCCACCTCCTCGACAAAATCAGCGGCCTTGTAGTCGATCGCATGGTCGGCGCCGATCGCAAGCGCGGCGGCACATTTGTCCGCCCCGCCGCAGGTTACAATTACTGTCAGACCGAAATGCTTGCCGAGCATGATTGCCATGCTGCCGATCCCGCTGGTCCCGCCATGGACCAGAATAGTCTCGCCTTCGCTGGCGTAACCACGCTCGAAAACATTATGCCACACTGTGAACAGTGTTTCGGGCAGGGCTGCCGCTTGCTCCATCGGCAGGCCATCGGGTACCGGCAGGCAATGGTCAGCCGGTACGCGGCAATATTCGGCATACCCCCCACCCGGCGTGAGCGCGCAGAGCTTCTGCCCCAACAAGGCGGGATCGACACCCTCGCCCAGCGCCACCGCTTCGCCAGAAATTTCGAGCCCGAGCAGCGGCGATGCACCGGGTGGCGGCGGGTAGAACCCCTGCCGCTGAATGACGTCCGGGCGGTTGACCCCCGCAAAGGCGACCCGGACGAGCACTTCGCCTGGGCCTGGTTGCGGCACGGGTAGTGTAACCAGTTGCAGCACATCGGGGCCACCGGGGGCATTGAAATGCGCCGCCCGCATGGTTTGTGTTAGCAATTCAGCCATTTACCGGTTCCCTGTTGCAGTGGGGCCACGCCTCGGCCCCTAGCTGCTTGACCAGTTGACAGCAAGCGCGAGCCGTCCGATTCTGCGGGGTAATGGATGATGATCTGCCCCGGCCAAAAGGTGATGCCGCCAGCCAGCTGGCGCGGGAAGCGCTTGACCCCTATTCGCTCGACGAACTGACTGAGCGGATTGCCCTGCTTGAAGCCGAGATTGACCGGATCAAGGCGCACCGCGACAAGGCGGGCGCCCACCGCGCCGCTGCGGATGCCCTGTTCAGGCCGCGCACGGGCTGATGGGCGGATCCGCCCCTTTTTATGAGCTGGGGGCGCCCCATATAGGTTTGGTTAGCCCTGTTTCTTCATATTCTCCGGCAATGGCGATTTCATTGCGCAGAGTCACCCGCCTCAAAGAGAGACCGATAGATGCCCAGTTTCGCCCAGAGCCTTGAAAAGACACTGCACGCCGCGTTGAGCAACGCGACCGAGCGGAGTCATGAATATGCGACGTTGGAGCATCTGCTGCTGGCCCTGATCGACGATCCGGACGCAGCGCAGGTGATGACGGCCTGCGGGGTCGACCTGGCTGAATTGACCGAGGTGGTGAAACAATACCTTGATCAGGAATACCAGTCGCTGAAGACCCAGGAAAAGAGCGAACCTTCGCCCACCGCCGGTTTTCAGCGGGTGATCCAGCGCGCGATCCTGCATGTCCAGTCCAGCGGCAAGGACACCGTAACCGGTGCCAACGTGCTGGTTGCACTGTTTTCCGAACGCGATAGCTATGCGGTCTATTTCCTCCAGCAGCAGGATATGACCCGGCTCGACGCCGTCAGCTTCATCAGCCACGGCATTGGCAAGGGCGGTCGCCGCATCGAGGACCGCAATCCGCAAGGCAGCGAGACCCCCGAGACGCCGCCACAGGAAGAAAAGAGCGCAGCCAAGGATGGCAAGAAGGACTCGGCGCTTGACCAGTTCTGTATCAATCTCAACGAAAAGGCGATGGCGGGGAAGGTCGATCCGCTGATCGGGCGTGGTCCAGAAGTAGACCGGACGATCCAGATCCTGTGCCGCCGCACCAAGAACAATCCGCTCTATGTCGGCGACCC
>JAFLDC010000058.1 GCA_017302775.1 Sphingomonadales bacterium | reverse complement strand
TGCGCCAGAATAACGGCATAGGCAGCGCGATCAGCAAGGCCCATCTGAGTTGGTCCTGACACCAGATTTCCCGGCCGAAGGTTGCGCGCTTCGGGGTCCAGCTTGATGCGGACTCGGCCAGGGCCAATCTCAACCAGGTCATCCCCGGTGCTGCTCTCATCCGGAAACGCCTGGCTGAAGAACTCGGTCAGTTCGCTGAGGCTCATCACCGGTCGCAACGTCGCCACCGTCAATAACCCATCAGGCTAAGTACTTCCTTGCGACTGCGGGAATCTTCCAGAAAACAGCCCAGCAGCCGGCTGGTGACCATACCCACACCCGGTGTCTTGACGCCGCGCCCTGTCATGCAGCCATGCTGCGCCTCGATCACAACAGCAACGCCATGCGGCTTGAGGTTGTCCCAGATGCACTGCGCCACTTCGGCGGTGAGACGCTCCTGGATTTGCAGCCGCTGAGCGAAACCATGCAGCACCCGCGCCAGCTTGGAAATTCCGACCACACTATGGCGCGGCATATAGGCAATGGCCGCCTTTCCGGTAATCGGCGCCATGTGATGTTCGCAGTGCGACTGGAACGGGATGTCCTTCAACAGCACCAGTTCGTCATATCCCCCGACTTCATCGAATTGCCTGGCAAGATGAACCGCCGGATCTTCGCTATAGCCCTGGCAGTACTCCTTCCATGCCCGCGCCACCCGCGCCGGCGTATCAACCAGGCCTTCCCGCATTGGATCATCGCCAGACCAGCGGATCAGGGTACGGATCGCTTCCTGTACGTCATCCGGAACCGGCAATTTGGCCATCGGTCCTTCATCACCGCCATCGTTATCGCAGGACATGTCAGATTTCCTCATCTCGGTTTGCGCAGGAACCAGCTGCGTCGAAACAGTCCCCGTTTGGGGCTGAAGGGTTCGAACAGCTCTTCAGGCCGTTCGGGATCAAGCATGGTATTGTCGGCTATTGCCTTATCGGCATCGGACAAAGCCGTTACTTCAAATGGATCAAGGCGCTTGCCAATGCGCGGTGCCTCTTCAATGAGCCGGATCATAGACCCGTGCCGGGCCAGCGCTATTTCAACATCTTCGCGCAGCATACCGGTATGTTCGGCCAGCAAGGTCATACGCAATCGTTCGATCGGCGCACGGGCATGGTCATTGCCCGGCCTTGCTGCATCGATGAACAGATCGCACTCACTGTCGAGGCCCATCGATCGGTTGTTCATATTGGCCGACCCGACCCGCACGATCTCATCATCCACGATCATCAGTTTGGCGTGGACGTAAATCCCTGTTCCAGCAGCGTTGCGCGGGATGAAGATGCGAAAGCGGTTAGCCTTGTCACGCTCTCCGATAGCGCGACACAGTTGCACGCGCGCACCATCCATGGCCCGCTGCTCCAGCCAGCCGTCGGCACTTTCCGGATTGATGAGGACGATTTCCGGTGCGTCGGGCTCTCCCATCCGTCCAGCGATCGCATCGGCAACGGCCCGTGAGGCAAAATACTGACTTTCCGCATAAATGAATCGCTTGGCCCGCCGAATGTGCTCCACAAACAGCGCTTCGATCTCGCGGACCTCGTCGTTTCCGGCCCAGGCCGCCCGGGTCCGCGCGATCCCGATCTCGACATCGGTGAATTCAGCCTTCAGCTTTTCGGGCCAGGCAGTTCCCGCTCGCGGCGCGCATGGGATCATTGGAGCCCCCCCGGCGGTCACCCAGCGCTCCCGTCCCAGTTCGGCCAGGGCCGCAGCAGCCTCTCCCTCGACCAGCATGGTCAGGTCGTGCCACGGCCCGTAGAGTTTCTGACCGTACGGGTGGCGGCGGCGCGGATCATGCTCCAAATGCTCTGGCGTGTCCCAGCGGTCACTGGTCATATCGATGCCGCCACACACAGCGAAGCTATCATCAATCGCGATGATCTTCTGGTGATGGCTGCATCCCAACGGATGGGCTGAATCGAACTTGAAATCGATTCCGGGTTTGAAGAACCAGCGTATCAGATCAAGGATCATCGAACCGCGGAACACAAATTTCAGCGCGCCGAAGTTCCATTTCAGGACGCGGACCTGCAACCCTTCAGTGCGCGATACTAGCCACACAACAAACGGACCAAGCCGTGCCGGATGTGCCTTGCGCCGGGGCAGGTTATAGAACTTGCGCCCAGGTCCCAAACGAACCCTGGTATCGAAATCCCAGCCGATCATGTGGATCCGCTGCCTTGCTTGCAGCATAGCCTGCTGCATCAGCGCAAAATAGGCCGCAGCGTCGATAACGACATGTGCCCGGCTGGCACGGGCAAAGCGCCAAACAGATGCAGATGCCGGTGGCGTTGAATCCGTGTCACGCATGGATTTGTCCTAGCTTCGCCAGTGCAAAGCGCAAGTCGCGCAAAGAGGCGGCAATCGTTGCCAGTCCCTACCCGCCCACCTATAGGCGCGCATTCCAATCATGCCCGTTCCAAAGGCCGTCAGACATGACCCCCGAGTTCTTCACACCCGATGCCACGCAAACCCCCGAACAGATCGAGGCGGCTTATCCTCCGCGGGGGCTGCCTGCCTCGGCGGCCGTAACCCGCTTTGGTCCCAGCCCTACCGGGTTCGTCCATATTGGCGGGCTGTATACCGCGCTGATTTCCCGGCGTTTGGCCCGCCAGACCAATGGAATCTTTTTCCTGAGGATTGAGGATACCGACAAGAAGCGTGAAGTGGACGGGGCTGAGGATCTGATTGTCGCTGCGCTGGACGATTGGGGCATGGCCGCCGACGAGGGCCTCTTTGCGCATGGCGAAGAGCGCGGCGCCTATGGCCCTTACCGCCAGAGCGAACGCAAACCGATCTATCAGGCTTTCGTGCGCAAGCTTCTGGCGGGGGGGCATGCTTATCCCTGCTTTGCCACTGCCGAAGAACTGCAGGCGCTGCGAGAGCAACAGCAAAAGCAAAAGGTACCACCCGGTTACTACGGCAACTGGGCAATTTGGCGTGATCGCACCCCTGCCGAAGTCGAAGCGGCCCTGGCCGCCGGCAAGGATTTCGTCATACGCCTGCGCAGCCCCAAGGGCTTGCCTGACAAGATTACCCTGCCCGACGTGGTGCGCGGCGAGCTGGCGCTCGACACCAACCGGCAAGACGCCGTACTGCTCAAGGCAGATGGCATGCCCACCTACCACCTGGCACATGTTGTCGACGATCACCTGATGCGCACCACGCATGTGATCCGTGGCCACGAATGGCTCAGCTCCTACCCACTCCATGCCCAACTGTTCGAGCTGCTGGAGTGGGAACGCCCGCAATTTGCGCATATTTCGCCGATTGAGAAAATGGACGGATCCTCGCGGCGCAAACTATCCAAACGCAAGGATCCGGAAGCCTCGGTCGAGTTCTATTTGGCTGAAGGTTATCCGCAAGAAGCAGTGATCGACTATCTGATCAACCTGGCGGACGGAAAGTTTGAAGATTGGCGCAAAGAAAACCCCACCGCTGATGCCGCCGCGGTTTATCCCCTCGATCTGGAGCGTATGAACCGTTCGGGGGCGCTGTTCGATTCGGACAAGCTCGATTCAATCTCTCGCGATTGGATCGGCGCGATGAGCGATCAGGCGATTTACCAGTCCGTGTCGCAGTGGGCGCAGCGGCACGATCCGGCCTTCGCCTTGTTGCTGGATGCGGATCCAGACTATGCGACGGCGATCTTCGGGATTGAACGGCACGGCGAACGGGTACGCAAGGACATTGCGCATTGGTCGCAGGTTCCCGGCGACATCTCATTCTTCTTTGATTCCGCTTACCAGATCATGGTTCCACAGGCGCAGGAACTGCTGCTGCAGCTGGATCCGGCACCCCCCGCACAACTGCTGCGCGATGTGGTTGCCGGGTACGATTCTGGCCGTACCCGCGATGAATGGCTTGAGTGGATGCGCGGTATCGGTGAGCGGCACGGCTATGCGCAAAGCATGAAGGTCTACAAGGCCGATAAGGAAGCCTGGCGGGGCCACTTCGGAGATATGGCGGCGCAGCTGCGGATCATCCTCGCCGCACGGCGCAATACGCCAGACCTGTATGAGATCATGCAGGTGCTCGGGCCTGACCGTGTTCGCGCCCGGATCGCCACTGCCGCTGACTGGCTTGGCTCATGAGCGGGCGAACAATCGACCCCGGAAACGCAAAAGGCCATCCGCAAGGATGGCCTTTTTAGCAAATGGCGCGCCCGGAACGATTCGAACGTCCGACCCTCAGATTCGTAGTCTGATGCTCTATCCAGCTGAGCTACGGGCGCGTTGGAGTGGCGCACATACGGGCCTGATCCCTGCTTGGCAAGCAGCTATTTCGACCTTTTTTCTGCTTTCAGCAGCGCATCGGCCAACGGCACGTCAAGCGGCGGCATGCCCAGTTGGCAAATCGCATCAAGCGGGAACCATGCGATCGCTTCACCGTCCATGCAAACCGGCGTTCCAGACCATTCGCGGCAGGTGTAAAGCAGGATGACATGCGGTTGATCGGGTAACGCGGCGAAAGAAAGTGGCGCCAGCCGGTCGGGGTCGACCGTAATCCCCAGCTCTTCCATCACCTCGCGGCACAGCGCTTCGGTGAGGGTTTCCCCCGCTTCCAACTTGCCACCTGGAAATTCCCACAGGCCGCCGTGCTGGGCGTCGCCACGCCGTTTTTGCATAAGGACCTGCCCTTCCTGATCGAGCAGCGCCACGGCGACCACCGGAACGATTGTCGGAATTTTTTTCATTTTCAGAGCCAGCTTAAACCAATTCTTAGGGATGAGTTTTCTAAGTGCGTTCGAATAACCCAAGGTGGGGACGGACGAGCATGAAATCTTTCATTAAGAAACTGCTGAACGACCAGCAGGGCGCATCAGCGGTCGAAATGGGACTGATCTGTGCGCTGATCGTGCTCGCCATGCTGACTGCGCTGCAAGACTTTGCCGCCGGCAGCATCTCCATGTGGGAAAACGTTTCGAGCAAATCGGCGAACGCAATGGGCGGTCCCGCAAGTTAAACCTTTTTCAAGATTTTCCCCTTAGTCCGGCAAATGCTCGATCCGGGTGACAGGGAAAGAGCCGGGTAATTAGACTGCCAACAGGAGACTAAAAATGAAGTTCATCAAAAAGCTGTTCCGTGAAGAAGCTGGTGCGACCGCTATTGAATATGGCCTGATCGCCGCTCTGATCGCCGTTGCCGCCATCACTGCCATGCAGGGCCTGGGCAACGAACTGCAGACCACCTTCAACACCACCTCGTCGGCAATGGGCGGCGCGAACGCCTAATCGCCAACCGAGAGGTTGAGATTGCGAAGGGCGGCAGGGAAACCTGCCGCCCTTTTGCTGTCTGATGCGCACCAATTGATCAATAGGTGATCAGCTTCACCCGTTGCCCGGCGGTAATGGTCGAATTGACGGTCAAGCCGTTCAGAACGACGAACCGCTCCAGCGGCGCGTCGGTATAGGCCATGCGCGATGCCAGCGAACGCACCGTATCGCCGCGCTTGGCGGTAATGACCGTTACCTTGCGCGGTTTGACGGCCGTTGCCTCGCTCGCACTGATTCGGCGCATCGACGCGTACATCGGCTCAAACACCGCCGCCTGTCCTGCCTGTGCCATGGTCATAAAGTGCAAAGCATTGGCTGTACCCATCTGATAGGCAAAAACGGTAACATCGACGGCTGCGTTGTTGCCCTGCGCCACACGCGCAGTGGCATAGGCTGCCGGGATCCCATTGACAGTTGTGCGCTGTACAGAACCAGGGTTGATCGCGACCCGATTGTCCTGCGCCAACTTGGCGAAAACCGACCGGACATAGGCATCCAGGTCACCGCTATAGGCGGCTGCGGCCAACTGGCCTTTGCCGGATTGCCCGCTGATCGCAACGGCCTGGCTGCCGTTGAGCATATAAAAGCCTGACGGCGCCTCAAAGGTGAAGCGATCAACCGGGTGCGTGAACTTGCGCCCTTCAACGATGCCTTCCTTCGGATCGTCACCGTACAACAGCCCATTGATATTGTTCAGGAAGATATCACGGTTCAATACCCCGCGCGGGTTGGTACCGGCCAGCCGCAAGGTTGTCGTCACCCGCGAAGCAGGGTCGGGATGGCTCGATGCCCATTCCGGAACGCGGCTATCCCCTACCCCCAGCAACCGCGCCGACAGCGCATTTTGCGCTGCAAGATTAGCCAGCACAGTCGACATGGCACGCGGATCGTAACCGGCCCGGCGCAGATATTCGATTCCCCCTTTGTCTGCTTCATTTTCCTGTGCGCGCGAAAATTTCAGCGTCAGCACCTGCGATCCCTGCAGAAAACCCTGCTGCAAGACCTGCCCAACCTGGCTGTTACCCAAAACTGCACCGGAAAGGACGGCGCCCAATATCCCGATTACCTGATTGCGAGTCGCCGCAGATTGCCGTTTTGCGGAATGCCGGGCTGCAACATGCTCGATTTCGTGCCCCAACACGCCGCCGAGTTCCGCCTCGTTGTTCATCAATGCGACGAGCTGCCGGGTCGTGTAGATATAGCCACCGGGGATAGCGAAGGCGTTGTCGACAGACGAATTGAGCAACGTGACGGTAAAATCACTCTGTGCATTCGACAGGCCGGATTGCACGGCAATCTTTTTGCCGATCACCCGAACATAGTTTGCCTGCGGTCCGCTCATCTCACCGCCAAATTCGGCAACCAGCTGCGGATGGGCTTGCGCTCCCTGTTGTTTTTCTTTGGCACTGATCGCCTGGACGGTTCCGGTCGGGGATTGTGCGTTGGCCCGGCTAAGCTGTGCTTCGGCGAGCACCGTCGGCAAGATCACGGCGCCGCTCATCACGAACATCATGATGCGCTTGGGTTTGAACGTTTTGACCGGCATGGGACGGGCCCCTCCTCAAGGATTTCCAATGGTTAATGGATAGTCCGGCCATCAACGCTTGGAAACCCCTGACAGTTCCCGAACTAGCCCTCGCCGATCCGCAAGAACCGCTCTTCCCGCTGCAATCGCAACTGATCGGGAGAAAGTTTGGTCAGCTGCTCCAGCTCATCGCCAATCGCCTGGCCAAGCAGCTCGATCATCAACGCGGGATCGCGGTGCGCGCCGCCGACCGGTTCTTTGACGATCCGGTCGATCACCCCCAGCCCCAGCAGATCCTGCGCGGTAACCTTCATGGCCTCGGCGGCTTCCGCGGCCTTTTCATTGGTCCGCCACAGGATTGACGCACACCCTTCGGGGCTGATCACCGAATAAACGGCGTGCTCAAGCATCAGAACGCGCTCGGCGCTGGCCAGCGCGACCGCGCCGCCGGAGCCGCCTTCGCCTACGATCACCGCCACCATGGGAACCGGCAAGCCAAGGCACGCTTCAGTTGATCGGGCAATCGCCTCGGCCTGGCCACGCTCCTCGGCCTCGATCCCGGGGAAAGCGCCAGAGGTATCAACCAGCGTCACCACCGGCAGCCCGAAGCGCCCGGCCATGTCCATCAAGCGGATCGCCTTGCGATAGCCCTCGGGTTTGCCCATCCCGAAATTGTGCTTGATCCGGCTTTGCGTATCGTTGCCTTTTTCATGCCCGATCAGCATGATCCGGCGATCGCCCAGCTTGGCGAAGCCACCGATGATGGCCTGATCATCGCCAAAGTAGCGGTCCCCGCCCAGCGGCATGAAATCGGTGAAGGCATTGCCAACATAGTCGCAGAAGTGGGGACGCATCGGATGGCGGGCAACCTGCGTTTTCTGCCATGGAGTCAGCGCCTTGTAGGTCGCAGCCAGCAAATCGGCACTTTTTGTCTCAAGCCGGCGAATCTCTGCGCTTATATCGACATCGCCCTGGGCTGCGGTCTGGCGCAGTTCGGCAATCCGGGCTTCGAGCGCGGCAACGGGCTTTTCGAACTCGAGATAGGAAATCATCGCTCCGCGCTAGCCCCGTGCGCAGCGGACGGCAAGGGCCAACCGGCACCCTATTTGTCAGACGCTCGCGCAAGCGGATGCCGGGCATTGACCAATGCCACCAAGCGAGCGGCATCTACGTGCGTGTAGATCTGGGTCGTGGCGATATCGGCATGTCCAAGGAGGGTTTGCAACACGCGCAGATCAGCCCCGCCTTCCAGCAGATGCGTCGCGAAGGCGTGGCGAAGGACATGCGGACTAACCTTCTCAGGATCTATCCCGGCCCGCGCTGCAACGGCGCGAAGCAGCTGAAACAGGCGGATCCGCGTGAGATGACCCTGACGGCTGCCAGACGGAAACATGGACTTGCCCTGATCTGGACGCACCGCCAGCCATCGCGATAGCGCAGCCTGCGCGCGCGTGCTGACCGGCACCATCCGCTGCTGGCCGCCCTTGCCGATTACGTTGAGAAATGGCGCATCGCGCGGCGCGGCCGATAGCGGCAGTGACACCAGCTCTGTCGCACGGAGACCGGAGCCATAAAGCAATTCGATCAGCGCCAGCATCCTGATGGCATCAGGTTTGCCTCCAAAGGCTTCGTCCTCCGCCTGGCGAAACAGGGCGGCAATCTCGTCATGGCTGAGCAGACGCGGCAGCGGGCGCCGTGTGCGAGGACGCGGCAAGGCAGCGGACGGATCATCCTTGCGCCAGCCCTCGTCGACGAGGAAGGCAAAAAACTGCCTGAGCGCAGAGCACTTCCGGGCCAGGCTCGACGGAGCCAGCCCGGCCCAGGCGGCACCCAGCGACGCGACTGCCGCGCTGTCACTGGTCGTCAGATCGCCGATCAACTCCTCGGCGCCTTCCAAGTCCCGGCGGTACGCCGCCAGCGTGTTGGCCGCCGCGCCGCGCTCAGCCGCCAGCATTGCAAGGTAGGAATCGATCGCGGCCGAAATTGGCTAGCCCCGGGCGACCGCTTCGGCGGCAATCATCCGCGCCTCGGGGGCAAGCCCGACGCGGTTCAATGCCGCCACGATATGATAAAGGTGCCGCGCCGTCATCTTGTCCCAACTGCTGCCTTGCATTCCCACACCGGCAAGCAAGACCACGAGTTCGCGATTGTTGGCATCGGCCGCCTGATCGATCAGCCGGGCCCAGTTGGACGGGCCGGACAGGTCCACCTCAAGCTTGTCTGCAAAATCTTTCGCGGTGGCATCGTCGATCCGCCCCAAACCTGCCAGCCCCGCCAGGAGGAATGCCGATTTGCGGTATCCCTCGCTCTCATCGTTCCCGTAAAATCCATTGAGCGCACCGCTATCAACTGGCTGGTCCCGCTGCGGCGCGGCCAGTGCAAGCATGGCCCAGCCCAAGGTCCCAACATCGGCCTGCGTGGCCCATTTCAGGGCATTCTGATCTAACCCCGCGGTCAGCATAGAAGCGATCAGATCCGGCGCGTCGGCAGCAAGATCAGCTGAGACCGGCATCCGCGCCGCCGCGTAAGCCGTCAGAACCATGCGAGAATAGCGCGCTTCAGCATCCGGCGCGGCGTCCCACAGCTTGCGCATAGCCGCAAGGCGGTCTGCCGGCGTGGCGCCAACATAAGCTGTTCGCAGGTCAGCAGCGGCGTCAGCCCATTGCCCTTTGATATCCTGCTGCGCAAAAATCTGGCCGTACAGATCGACCATCGCGCTGCTGGAAAGAATGCCCGCCGCCGCGGCACGATCGGCCCCGGCCGCCCGGGCCTCAAGCCCCAGCATGGGTGCTGTTGCGGCAGCCCAGGCATAGCGGACCGGTACGCCCTTCATGAGATTCGCTGGCGGGTCCACCCCTACCGCACTGGCCAAGGCGAAGCGCCACGGATTCATGTCGGTGACGCCATCCCATTCGATCTTGACCGCACGCCGCGCTTTACCGGCCGCACCGGCATATTTTTGCGCAAGCAGCAAGTCGACCCGGGGCCATGCCTGTTCGCTCAGCAGCCGGTCCAACTGCCCCATACCGGCAGCGCCATCACCCTGAAACGAGGAACAGACCGCACGCAGCACCCGCCAGTCCGGATCCTTGCGCGCGCCGCCCTGCACCGCAACAATCGGGCAAATTCCGGTAATGTCCGCGGTAAAGGCGTAGGAATCAATCGCCGCCTTGGTCAACACATCGGTGTAGTTCCCGGCATCGACATCCTGGACTACACTGCGCGCAAGATGGCCTTCCCCCATCCGCACCAGCAGCGCGGCCCGCCATCCGGCAAAGTCCGCCGGGTTCGTGCCCGCCGGAGCATCCAGCCGGGAGACCAGCCCCCGCCGCAGTGTAATGTGGCCCCAACGCGAGACGAGCCGGCCCTTGTTACCTTCCAGCACGGCCTTGACCAACGCCGGGTTCTGCCGCCCCAGCGAGGCAGCGGGAAACCCGCCTTCATCCTCGGCCAGAACACCAACCTGCTTCATTGATCGCCGTGCCGCAGCCGGCATGTCATATTTCGGTTTCAGCCCAAGCAGTTCGTCGAGCTGATCCGGTGACATCGCCTCCAGTTCTTTCAGGGTCGGAATCCGCTGGCCGTTAGGCAGGGTCCGGGGCGCGGCTGGGAGCGCCTTTGCTCCGCCCCCCCCGGCATTGTCCCCGCCCGACCCG
>JAFLDC010000057.1:3996-10587 GCA_017302775.1 Sphingomonadales bacterium | reverse complement strand
GGGTTCCAGCATGGGCGGACTGTTCAGTTGCTGGGCCTTTGTCGAGCGACCCGCGGTGTTTGGCCGTGCGGCGTGCATATCGACGCATTGGCCGCTGGTTATGCCGGGTGAGGGTGAGCCGGCCGATGCGGAGCGGACGTCCCTTCACCGGCGATGGTTTGTGGACCGGTTGGGGCGGCCAGCGGGGCGTCGGCTTTGGCTTGATATCGGCACCGCAACGCTGGACGCGCATTACCCGCCTTATCAGGCGCCGATCAATCAAGCCATTGCTGCGCGCGGGTGGCGTCATGGCCACCACTGGGAGGCACGGGTCTATGCCGGCGCTGCGCATGAGGAGAACGCCTGGGCCCGGCGCTTGCCCGAAATATTCCTCTGGTTGCTGCGCAACTAATCAGGCCGGACGGGGCAGGGCAGTGGTTGCTTTCAGCCGCTCCATCGAAAAGCTCGAACTGACATCGGCAATGTCCGGCACGGCGGCGATCAGCTTGCGGTAGATTCGGTCGTAATGCGCGATATCGCGCACCACGAGCTTGAGCAGGTAATCGACATCTCCCGCCATGCGGTGACATTCGCTGATTTCGTCGATACCCGCGATCCCCCGATTAAACGCATCCAGCCAGTCCGGATCGTGGCGGTTGGTGCGGATGGCGACGAAAACCGTAGTGGCTAGCCCCAGCCGGTCTGCATCAAGCAGCGCGACCCGGCGAGCGATGATCCCGCTGTCTTCCAGCCGCTTGATCCGCCGCCAGCATGCGTTGCTGGACAGGCCAACGCGTTCGCCGACTTCGTGGACCGGCAAAGAGGCGTCAGCCTGCAGCACGCCCAGGATGGCCCAGTCAATCGAATCAATTTGCAATGACATGGCGTTCATTGGGACAATATATCCGATTTCCCCTCATTTTTCCATTAAAACGGTGATGAATTTCCGGTTATACCGCGATATCCTTGCGTCAATTCAGGGAGAATTGCGTATGGATCCGGTCAAGCTGTTCACCGAACACCCTGCCAGCGTTGGCGAAAGCTATGGCGAGCACCTCGCGATGGCCGGCGGTTTTGGGCTGCGGATGATCCTGGGCGGGTTTGCCTGCCTGATCCACGGCCTGCTGCCGTTCCTGTTCGTCAAGACCGGCAGTGCCCAGATCGCCCAGTTGCATGATACCATGGTGGCCAATCGTCGGCGCAAGCCGATGCCGGCGGTCCTCGATTTTGTGATCTAAAGCAGCAGAACCGCGAAAGCGAGCGCGCAGACGAAGCTTGCCAGGCTGGCTGTCGCTACGGGCACCATCGCGCGCCAGCCCATCTCCAGCAACAGATCCATCCTGCTGCGCATTGCCGTGGCGGTTACCGCCAGCAGCAGCAGCCCCTTGGACAGCGTCAGCCCGGCCTTGGTCAGTTCTGCCGGAATGGGCACCAGGCTGCCCAGTGCGACTACGCCAAGGAAGGCCAGGATAAACCATGGCAAGGCCAGCCTTCGCCAGATCGGCTGGTCCGCAGCATCGCCGGCCGGGCCGATCGCCAGGCTGGTCAGCGCGACCAGCGGCGCCAACAAAGCGACCCGGGCGAGCTTGACGATCGTGGCCTGGGCCCCGGCCGGATCCGAAAAGGCAAAACCGCCGCCGATCGCCTGCGCGACATCGTGGATCGACGCCCCGATCAGGAACCCGGCTTGTCCATCGGTCAGGCCCAGCTGTCCTGCCAGGGTGGGATAGACGGTCATGGCAAATGCGCTGGCCAGCGAAACGCCCACCAGTGTCAGCGCGAACTGTGCCTGACTGAGCCGTTCCTTGCCGATCACGCCGTATAGCGCCAGGGCGGCGCTGGCCCCGCAAATGGCGGTAGCCCCGCCAGCCAGCAATCCGGCATAGCGTGATTGCCCGGCGATCCGTGCCCCGCCAAGCCCGGCCAGCAAGGTTGCCGCCATGACCACGCCCAGTGCGGCGAACGGAGCCACGCCAACAGCACCGATCTGTGCGAAGGTTACCTGCAGGCCCAAGACCACGATTCCCCAGCGCAGGCAGGTCCGCGAGGCGAAATCGAGCCCGGCATGTGTGCGCGCATCATGCGAAACGAAGTTGAGCGCCAACCCCACCAGCAGGCCCAGCAGAATGATGGGAAAGCCATAGTGGTCCGATAGCCAGGCGGCGGCGGCGGCGGCGACCCCGCACAGCGCGAGCCCCGGGAACAGCGGCGGCCGTTTGATCACTGGCGGGGCAGCTTCGGCCAGGTGCAATTCACCGAACAAGTCACCGCCGTGTGGCAGACGATCCCAATCGATCACTGGTCCGCCCCGTGTCGCTTTGGTTTCAACCATGCATTCCCCCACCCGTCCGTCGCCCCGGCTTAGGGTCGATGGCAATTGCGGGCAAGGCCAACCAGCAGGGACCGGTCGAGGATGGACTGATCGCTGCGCTCTGTAGCAGCTAGTGCGGCGAAGCGGACAGTGGCCTGACCCGAACCCCTGTCATGCGCTCAGCCGTGCAAGCGGCGTGTGCACCGGTGCATGGTGCTGAATGCGGCAGAGGGCAGAACGAAAAAGGGCGGATCCTGCGATCCGCCCTTCGTCTTTTGGCTGCGTGCAACCTCACTTCATGCCCAGCGCCTTGTCCTCGTTGGCGCGCTTGACCACGTAGAGCCGCAGGTTCTCGGCCTGGGTATCGTTCAGCTCTTCCTTCCAGCTGATCATCCCGTTCTGGCTAAGCGCCCCGCCGATCACGATCTGGTTCCACATCTTGGGATCACCCAACGACCCGGCCCGGCGCAGATCGCGGGTCACGCTGCCGCCGATCGCGGCATCGCCGTGGCACACGCCGCAGAACTGGCCGAAGTTCTTGGCACCATCGGCAATCTGATCTGGCGTGCCAGTGCTGGCCGGCGGATCAAGCGGGGTGATGGTCTGGTCGGCAGGCGGAAGCTTGGCGGTCCCGCCGAGCTTGAACACCAGCAGACGAGAACGGTTTTTGACCGGACCGTGCGGTTCCCCGACCAGACCGGCGGCCAGCGGCCATGCGCCGCCCCAGCCGGCCAGAACGGCGACATACTGCTGGCCGCCGACCGTAAAGGTCGATGCCGGTGCGACCACCCCGGTCTGGGCGTCAAACGCCCACAGCTTCTTCCCGCTGGCGGTGTCATAAGCGGCAAATTCGCCAGTCATGTTGCCCTGGAACAGCAGGTTTCCACCCGTGGCCAGCATGCCGCCGTTCCACGCCCCCTTGAACTGGATCTTCCAGCGGGCCTTGCCGGCCACCGGATCCCAGGCGATCAGCTCGCCCGTGGTGGCGGCCACGGCGCCCGCACGAACCTTGGGATCGGCCGGCATAGCACCCGATGCAAGGTCCAGTCCGACGTTGAAGCCGTGCTTGTTGGCCTTCCAGTCGGGCTTGTGAATGAACGGAAAGGCCGAATTGATCGCCGGGATGAACACCAGCCCCTGCTTGGGATCAAAGGCCATCGGGTGCCAGTTGTGCGCCCCGATTGGTCCGGGCGATCCCAGCCAAACCTTGCCGGTTTTGTAGTAACGCGAATCCGGGTTCTCGATCGGACGCCCGGTCTTGAGGTCAAACCCGGTGGCCCAGTTGACCGGGACATAGTTGTTCGCGCTGATCAGCTTGCCGTCGGTTCGGTCAAGCACGAAGAAGAACCCGTTCTTGGGCGCCTGCATCAGCACTTTGCGTTTCTGGCCGCCAATATCGAGATCGGCCAGCATGATGTGCTGGGTCGCGGTATAGTCCCAGGTTTCCCCCGGTGTTGTCTGGAAGTGCCAGACATATTCGCCGGTCTTGGGCCGCAGCGCGACGATCGAGGAGAGGTACAGGTTATCGCCTTCGCCGTTCGACCGGTAGTGCTGGTTCCACGGGCTGCCATTGCCGACGCCGACGTAGAGCAGATCCAGCTCGGGATCATAGGCCATGGCATCCCACATGGTGCCGCCGCCACCCTGCTTCCAGTATTCGCCCTTCCAGGTGGCTTCGGCTTTTTTGAGATGCTCGGCCTCGTTCTTGCCCGGCTCGTCCGGGACCGAATAGAACCGCCACAGTTCTTTGCCACTGTCGGCATCGTAAGCGGTCAGGTGCCCGCGCACGCCCATTTCCGCGCCGCCGTTGCCGATGATCACCATGCCATTGATCACGCGCGGCGCGCCGGTGATGGTATAGGGTTTGGACTGATCGAGTGTGACCTTGCTCCACACTTCCTTGCCGGTCTTGCGGTCGAGCGCGACCAGGCGCCCGTCGAGGGTGCCGAGATATAGCTTGTCGCCCCATGCGGCCATACCGCGGTTGACTACGTCACAGCAGGCGGCGACGGCGCGTTCGCCGGGCACCTTGGGATCGTATTCCCACTCCAGTTTGCCAGTCAGCGCGTCATAGGCCTTGGCCTTGGACCACGCTGTGGTGATGTAGATCTTGCCGTCGATAGCCAGCGGAGTCGCCTCCTGCCCGCGCGCGGTATCGAGGTCTGCTGACCAGGCCAGCCCCAGATCCTTGATGTTGCTCTGGTTGATCTGATCGAGCGGAGAATAGCGTTGCTCGTCATAGGTCCGGCCATACGAGACCCATTCGTTCGGATCAGCCTTGATGATCCGCGCCGCGTTTACCGCGCCGGGCAATTCGGAACTGGGCTGCTGCTTACAGGCAGCCAGCGGCAACAGCATGGCCATGGCCAGCGCTTTCCAACGCATCGTTATCCCTCTCCTTGCGTGACGAACCGGTTGAGTCCGGTTCTGTCTCAATTCACCATCCGGTCCGACCCGCCCCAGTACGGAGCGCGCAAAGCCTTCTTGTCCATCTTGCCCGCTGCCGTGCGCGGAATCGAGTCTATAAATGCAACTGTTTTTGGCGCCTTGACCCCGCCCAGCTTTTGCTTGGTGTAAGCGATGATTTCGGCCTCCGAAATGCCATCGGCAACGACTACGGCATGGACCTGCTCGCCCCACTTTTCATGCGGTACGCCGAAGACGCAGCACTCGCGCACCTGCGCCAGTTCGGTGATGGTGGCTTCGACCTCGGTGGTGAAGACATTGAACCCGCCGGTGACCACCATGTCCTTCTTGCGATCGACGATGTAGAGGTAACCTTCGGCATCGAACTTGCCGACGTCGCCGGTATGGTGCCAGCCAAACTTGCGAATCTCGGCGGTTTCTTCAGGCTTTTCGAAATAGGAATGCGAAACCAGCACCCCGCGTGCACAGATTTCACCGCTTTCGCCGAGCGGCACCTGGTTGCCCTCGTCATCAAGCAGCGCAACCTTGATCGACCGGCTCACCTTGCCGCAGCTGGCCAGCTTTTCGGGTGCATCGCGGGCAAACCGGGCTACGTCCTCAGGCGGGAACCAGGCGACGATCATCGGGCATTCCACCTGACCGTAAGACTGGCACATGCACGGGCCGAACACCTCTACCGCCAAACGCAGCTTTTCCGGGCTGCACGGGCTGCCGACCAGAATGAAGATCTTCAGGCTGGAATAGTCGTGATTGTCGATCTCGGGCGAGGCGAGCAGCTGATAGAGCGCGGTCGGCGGCAGGTACATGTGGGTAATCTTGTACCGTGCGATAGCGGCCAGCACCGCCTCGGCATCGAAGCCGGGCAGGATCACCTGGGTCGCACCCAGGCTCAGCGTCGATAGTGCAATCGGCCCGGCGGCATGCGTGATCGGCGCCGATACCAGCGCTACGGGTGCGTCGGTGCGCCCGCCCATGGCATCGGCGGCGGTCTCGATCATCGTGCCCCAGCCCAGGTTGGTGACATTGGCGCCCTTGCTTGGCCCGGTGGTGCCGCCGGTCGGGAAAATCCCCACCATGTCCATCATGTTGCCGAAGGCGTCGCATTCGGGCTCGACGAAATCTGCCGCGGTCACCCCGGCCATGAACTGCTCCAGCCCCGGATCGCCGCCGCAGGGGCCATCAAGGCATACGAAATGCGTCAGGGTCGGGCACAACGCGCGCAGCTGTGTCACTTCGTCTGCCTTGGATGAATGGTAGAACATCCACTGGCAGCGGACATAGTTGATGTAGCCGGCATTGGCGTCAATCGCATTGCGGGTGTTGACCGGGATCCATTTGCCATTGGCGCGCCACATCGCCAGCAGGACGACCAGCAGCATCCCGTCATTCGGGCCGTACAGCCCCAGCAAATCCTGATTCCGAAAGCCGCCGCGCTGCAGGGCCGCGGCGATCCGCTCGGTCAGGGCCTTTACCTCCGCAAAGGTCAGCTGAAGGCCGCTGGCGGTATCGATAATTGCCAGGCGGTGCGGATCACGGTCATGGCCGCGGTCGAAATAGTCAATCGAACGCATGGTCTATCCCCAGCGGTTGATTTCCGGGCCAGGCGCCCACGATGTTTCCGGATTCGCGATAGTGGCGCGGGCGAGCGCGTTCTGCACCGCAGGGTGCGCCTTGACGCGCGCCAGCCAGGCGGCAACGCTGTCTTTGCCGGCAAAGGCAGCGGGCACCAGGTCAACCATTCCGGCCAGCCAGCCGTAGGTTTCGAAGTCTGCCAAGGTCAGGTCCCGCATCAGCCAGTCGCGCCCACCCGCCAGTTGATCCTCGACCATCTGTACCGTGGCGGTGACATGGCCCAGCGAATCCGCCACCTGCGC
>JAFLDC010000057.1:0-3985 GCA_017302775.1 Sphingomonadales bacterium | reverse complement strand
AAATCCCCGGCTTGCACCGCTGCCCAGCGCGCCGCCAGATCGGCGCTGGCGATTGTCGGCGATCCCAGCTTGCCGGCACAACGGGCGCGGCAGCCGAGATAGGCCGCGGCCGGGGCGCAACGTTCCGTGATGCGGCGGCACCACATCAGCATTTGCCAGCGGGCGTAGGCGTCTTTGGGCTGCAAGGTGCCATTGCCACTTTCGTCCAGGAACTGGCCGATGAAGACGCTTTCCGTCATGGCTTCGCCATCGATCACCAGCACCGGCCCTTCGCCTTCGACACCCATGTCCCGCGCGACCGCGTCGCGCAGGCCGGGCACGGTGTGGCGCTCTCCCGCTTGCAGATCGATCATGCGGCACTCCGCTGCGACCCCGCTGTGCGCCAGCGCCGCCAGAACCGACAGCGAAGGGCCATTGGGCTCACCGTGAAAGAGGATCATGGCCATCTCAGCGCACCCCGCTCGTAATACCTTCGCTTTCGTCGCGCGGGGGAATGTAGTCGCGCTCCAGAATTTCGACCCGGCTGGCCATTGGCGTCCGGCCCAGTTTCCAGCATTCGCGCGTGGCCGGCCGGCGGTAGATCGCGCGCAGCCAGCGCATGATGTTGGGCGTCAGATCATCGTTGGCGAGATGCGGCTGGGACAGCGGCATGGCGTAGGCCAGGTTAAAGCCGTTGACATCGGCCAAGCTGTACTGATCGCTGGCCAGCCATTCGCGTTTTGCCAGTTCGGCTTCGAGCATCTGGATGCCCACGCCAATGCGGCGACCACTTTCGGCCATCTCTTCCTCGCCGAACAGGCCGAATACCGCCTTGCGCCAGGCGATCTGCCGTTCGGGAAGCGGGATACAGGCAATCTGCGCCTCGATCTTTTCCCGGCCGTGGGCCGCCAGCGCATTGGGGCCGACGAAGAACTTCCACCCGAACATCGAGAAGCTGGGCGCCAGCCACTGGTCCATGAATTTCATCCACCAGCGGATCCGCCAGCGATCGCGCGGGTCGGAGGGCATCAGCGCCGGGCCGGGGAAGGCATCGTTGACATATTCCATGATCGCGGTCGATTCGACCAGGACACGCAGCCCCCACGGACCAGTATGCGTCATCGCCGGAATGGTGCCCTGCGGGTTGATCGCCAGATATTCCGAGCGATGCTGATCGAAATTCAGCATGTCGATGTAATGGCTGTTGAAGGGAACGCCCTTTTCCATCAGCGCCAGCATCGGCTTGCCTGAATTGGCGTTCGGCTCCCAATGGTACAGCGTCACCGCGGCCATGGCGGCTCCTCTCCGATTTTTGTATGCAACGCTTACTAAAACCCGCGGCAGCGGCCAGGTCAAGCAGAGAGTTTAAGCGGACGGTGAAATCAACGCTGCACGGGCTGCTGGCGTGGCTTCATGCTCCAGCGGACCAGCGCGCCATAGTGGGGCGTGCCGCTTATGCGCAGGCCTTGGCGCGACAGTTCGTGCCGCAGCGCAACCATGTCGCTGCGCCGGGTCAGCGCTTCAACCGCCATTCCGCTCGCCATTCCGGCGCGCAGGCTGGCAAAGCGTGTCATGTTGGCCTCGGCGAGATCGACCTTGTGCCACGCCGGTGTGATGCGCGCGAAGGCCAGCGATTCAGGCAGGCGGCTGTCATATATCACCAGTTTCCGTCCCCGGGCCAGGCTCGCGCTGCCCGGCACCGCGGTTGCAGCTGCCGCGATTCCCGCGCCTTTCAGCACGCTGCGCCGGGTCACTGCACTCACTTCTTCTTCCCCAGCCACTGCGCCACCGCATCCAGTTCGGCGTCGGTTATGTCGACCTTGGTCTGCGGCGGCATTGCATTCTTACCTTGTCGGACCACGGTCTTGACATAGTCGGGTGTCAGATCGGTACGGTTGGTGAGTAAGCCCATCTCGGGCGGTTCACCGGCCAGCATCCGCTGCTTGGTCAGCAGGTTAGTACCCATGCCGCCCGGCAGGTGACATGCGCCGCACTGGTGTTCAAACACGGCCTTGGCATCGCGGCCCGATGCCAGCCGGTTTCCCTCCGGCTGCGCCGCACGCATCTGGTACGGCGGGATCGGCGGTGGTCCGCCCTTGGGAACTTCGGCCTGCTTGGGCGGTTCCTTTGGCGCATCGGCAGGGCCACGGTTGCACGCGGCCAGGGCGAGCAACGGCAGGATCAGGGCAAGGCGCTTCATGCCCGGCCCTCCTTGGCGCTGTCCCGATAGGCCGATGGCCAGACGCCCTGCTTGCCCGGAGCAAGAATGCCGTTCGGGTCAAGCGCGTTTTTGACCGCTTCGTTCAGGCGCCGCTGGGCCTGGTTGTTGAAGTTGTAGGTATCGTTGACCGCATCCATCCAACCCAGGTGCGTGCGATATTCCCCGTAACCGGCTTTCGCCGTGCTATCGATCAGCGCGTTGAACAGCTTCTTCATGTTGTCGATCTGGGCCGGCTTGTCGCGATCGAACATCAGCATGTTGATGTTGGTGGCAAACCGCCCGCCGACCGTAAAGCTGGCGTAGAAATCGACGTCATGGTCGGCGATCACCTGGCGGCTGCGCTTCAGCTGGCCCAACACATGTTCGCTGGTGGCCGGGACCACGGGCGAAAAGCCCATGTGCGCGCCGCGTCCGCCCACCCAGTCGCCCATCTGCAAGGCGACCGCCGAGGGTACGCCCATCGTCGGGTCGTACTGGTTGACCGGATCGCCGGTACGCCACCACCCTTCGTGCGGGGGGGCATCGAGCTTGCGCTTGAACGCGCTCTTGATGACATTTGCCTTGGCCTTGTTGACGGCCTCGTCGCCATAGAGCCGGATCTGGACCTGCCAGTAACCGAGCTTGTGTTCCTTGAGCAGCTCCTGAACGCGCCATTCCGGGATCGCGCTTTCCTTGTCCCAGAAATCCTTGCGCTGACCCTTGAGCACGATCTTGCCGAGCCAGGATGGAATAAACACGTTCTGGTCGATCACACCGGCCAGCTTAAGCGGGGTGACGGTATCGATCACCCAGCCGATGTCCTCCTCGTTGGGAATGTCCCAGGTCAGCACCAGCGACGTCTCGGGCGCAGGTTGCAGCCAGACCCCGGCCTTGGTCACCACGCCGAGGTTCGATTGGGTGAACATCTGGGTCCAGTCCGGCCCGAAGCTGAGGGGGAACAGGTGCCACGAATGATTGCCTTCCATCGCCCCCATGCCGGTGCGGACCAGATCGCCGGAGGGCAGTACGGCCTCGATCCCGCACAGGTTCTTGGCATGTTGGCCAAACGGGGTGTAACCCATCCCGTGATCCAGCGCATTGCCCAGCACCGAACCCCAGGCGTTGCCGGGAACGGACATCCACAGCGGCGCCTTCTCGCGCTGGATGTGCTCATACAGATCAAAGAAGCTGACGCCCGGTTCGACCACGCCATAGGCCAGTTTCGGGTCAAGCTCGATCACCTTGTTCATCCGGCCAAGGTCCAGGACGATCGATCCCGCCATGCGCGGCGCGGCGGTGCCATAGCCCAGGTTCTTGCCCCGCGCGACCGGCCACAACGGAGTCTTGTGCTCGTTGGCAAGGCGCACGATCGCCTGCACTTCCGCTACGTTGGCGGGGGCAATCGCGGCGCCGGCGGGCCACTGTTCCTGCGGGCCGGGGGCATAGGCGTCCGCATAGGCGGACCGGTCTGCATCGGTTGACAGGACCCAGTCGGTGCCGACCACGCCGGCGAATGCGGTCAGTGCGGCATCGAACTGCTGCGGACTGATACGCGGCGGTGTGATGAGCTGCACGCGCTCTCCCTTCTTTATAACAATTGTTATAATGCTGCCAGCCTATCGGACCTAGGTCAATCGGTAGTAGCGAACATAATTGCCATCGGGCTTGCGTTCGCCGACGCCGACGAAGACGTGGCGGGTCATCCATTCATAGCGACTGCCGGCCGGTGCCTCGAAACTCGGCTGCGCCCGCAGGTAGTAATCGCCATGCGGCACCGGCTCTCCGTTCTCGAACGCCCATTGCCGC
>JAFLDC010000056.1:9059-10693 GCA_017302775.1 Sphingomonadales bacterium | reverse complement strand
CGGCAGTGTCCGGCAGATCGCCGTAATCAGCAGCGGCAGCATGGTTAGCTTGGGCCGATCGCCACGCGCCGTGTTGAGCTGCGCGCGCAGGGTCTCAAGCGCCGTGACGTCACACTCTTCAACGTAAGAGAAATGCGGAATCGAGCGCTTGGATGCCGCCATGTTTTCGGCGATGCGGCGGCGCAGCCCCATGACTTTAATCGCCTGGTCAACCCCCTTTGCACCCGCCGGACGAAAACCGCCTTGCGCGTTATAGGCCAGGAAGGCGTCGAGATCAGAGTGCCGCAAACGACCATCCTCAGCGGGCTTGATCTGGGCCAGATCGATCCCGAGTTCGGATGCGCGCGCACGCACCGCGGGACTGGCCAGGACCTTGGCGTGGGAAGTGTGCCCCGGTTCGCGGTTCGAACGTTCCGTGCTCGGCGCTCCGTCGCTTTTCCCAGCGCGCTTCGGCTCTGCGGCCGATACATCGGGCGATTCGGCGACCGGCGCGGGGCGAGCAGGCTCCTGCGAAATCTCGGCCGGTTTGGACGGCAATTCCGGCTCCACGGCAGGCGCCGGGACCGGCGCCGCACTGTCACCCTCCGGTTCGCCCTCACCCTCGATCTCGATCACAACCAGCGGCGAGCCGATCGCGACCATGTCACCTTCCTCGCCAGCGACCGAGAGTATCACCCCCGAAACGGGACTTTCCATCTCGACCGTGGCCTTGTCGGTCATCACATCGGCGATCTTGCCATCTTCCTCGATCCGGTCCCCAACCTTGACATGCCAGGCGACGATTTCAGCCTCGGCGATGCCTTCGCCGATATCGGGGAGCTTGAAGGTGAACTTGCCCATCGTATTATGCTTTCAACAGCCGATCCACCGCCTCGCCGATGCGGACGGGTCCGGGGAAATATGCCCATTCCAGGCTATGCGGATAGGGGGTATCGAAGCCGGTTACCCGCTCGATCGGGGCTTCGAGATGATAGAAACAGCGTTCCTGCACCAGAGCGGAAAGTTCGCCGCCGAACCCGCCCGTGCGGGTTGCCTCGTGCACAATCAGGCACTTGCCGGTTTTTTTGACCGAGGTCTCGATCGCTTCGATATCCAGCGGCACCAGCGTGCGCAGGTCTATAATCTCTGCGTCGACACCCTTTTCCGCCAGCACTGCTTCGGCGACATGAATCATCGTGCCATAGGCCAGCACGGTCAGCGCCTCGCCTTCCCGCACGATCCGGGCCTTGCCCAGCGGGATACGATAATACCCTTCGGGCACTGCGCTGTCAGGATGCTTGGCCCAGGGCTCCACCGGCTTGTCGTAATAGCCATTGAACGGGCCGTTGTAGATCCGTTTGGGTTCGAAAAAGATCACCGGGTCATTGTCTTCGATAGCAGCGATCAGCAGGCCCTTTGCATCGTGCGGCGTGGCCGGGATGACGGTCTTGAGGCCAGCGACATGCGTGACCTCGAGACCCGAGAGTAGGAAGATGCTTGGATCGGCGCCAACGGAAATGCCGGCTCTACGACCCCCCGGAAGTGCCGGTCGAATTCCCTTCGCCGTTGATCTCTACGTGCGAAAGCGAAGCGACCCGCTCAAGGCGGGCCGCTTCTTCTGCGAGTTAGGAAAGTTCAGTGGATCAAGTGGTAGT
>JAFLDC010000056.1:0-9049 GCA_017302775.1 Sphingomonadales bacterium | reverse complement strand
CAGGGCTCTGGCTGTGGGTCTGCCCGCCAAAGATCCCGCCGCCGAACGGGCTGCGCACGGTAATCGGGGCGATAAATTCCCCCGCCGAACGATAGCGGAGCCGCGCCGCTTCGGAAATCAACTGATCAAGGCCCGGGTAGATATAGTCGGCAAACTGAATCTCGGGCACCGGCCGCAAGCCATAGGCCCCCATCCCCACCGCCGCGCCGATGATCCCGCATTCATTGATCGGGGTATCAAAAACGCGGGTCTTCCCGAACCTCTTTTGCAGTCCGGCAGTGGCGCGGAAAACCCCGCCGAAATAGCCGACATCTTCGCCGAATACGACCACGCCGGGATCCCGCTCCATCATCACGCCCAACGCGTCGTTGATTGCCTCAATCATGTTGAGCCGACGGGTCGGGGCCTGAGCCAGGCTGAGCGGTGCTTCTTCAGGAGTCATCATTCGTACTCCTTCCAGGTCGGCCATTTGGTCCGCCGCTCGCGAATCGCCTGTTCGGCTTGCTCCTCAAGGTTCCATGGCAGGTCCTCGTAGACGTCCTCAAACATGGTGTGGAACGGATGGTGCAGCCCGTGCCCCAGTACGCCGTTCTTTTCGGCTTCCTTGGTGGCGATCTTCACCTGCTCGATCTGTTCTGCATCCATCGCCGCGTGTTGTTCTTCCGACCATTCGCCCAGCGCGATGAGATGACGCATCAGCCGGGTGATCGGATCGCCCAGCGGCCATTCATCCCGTTCGTGCGCTGAACGGTACTGGCCCGGATCGTCCGAGGTGGAATGCCCCTCGGCGCGATAGGTGAAGTGTTCGATCAGAGTTGGCCCCTTGTTGGCCCGCGCCCGGTTGGCGGCCCACCGCATCGCGGCATAGACCGCCAGCGCATCGTTACCATCGACGCGCAGGCCGGCAATGCCATAGCCGATCGCCTTGGCTGCAAAGGTTGCGCGCTCGCCCCCGGCAAAGCCCGAGAAGCTGGAGATCGCCCACTGGTTGTTGACGATGTTGAACACCACCGGCGCATTGAACACCGTGGCAAAGGTAAAGGCCGCGTGGGCATCGCCTTCGGCACTGGAGCCTTCACCGATCCAAGTCGCCGCGATGCGGCTGTCGCCCTTGATCGCGCTGGCCATCGCCCAACCCGCAGCCTGGGGATATTGCGTCGCCAGATTGCCGCTGATTGTGAAAAAGCTGTGATCGCGGCTGGAGTACATGATCGGCAGCTGGCGGCCTTTCAGCTTATCAGCCCGGTTTGAATAGATCTGGTTGATCATCTCGACAATCGGATAACCGCGCGCGATCAGGATGCCCTGCTGCCGATAGCTGGGAAACACCATGTCATCGTCAGCTAGCGCAAAAGCCGATGCAACGCTCGTCGCCTCTTCACCGGTGCACTTCATGTAGAAGCTGGTTTTGCCCTGGCGCTGGCCCCGGTACATCCGGTCATCAAAGGCGCGGGTCAGTGCCATTGTCCGCAGCATGCGCCGCAGCGTTTCGGGATCGAGTTTGGGATCCCATGCCCCTACCGCGCGGTGATCGTCGTCCAGAACGCGAATCAGGCCATGGCATAGCGGGTGCGTTTCCTCGGTCGCACAGGCCTCATCTGGACGCGGGAAAGCGCCGGCGGGCGGGATTTCGAGGAAAGAATAGTCAACCGGGTCGCCCGGACGAAACGGTGGTTCGGGGACATGCATTTCAAGCGGCGGAAGGTTGCCGCGTGCATTTCCGGCACTGCTGGGCCGATCGGCCATGATGCGCTCTCCCGCTTCTGCTGCGCCGATCAAGCGCGTGGAAGCAAATTTTAGGACTGCGACATATTATTTCAAACGGACTGCATCGTCAACTAAACCGCCACTGGCGCGGCGATGTGTGATTGCGGCGCATATCCGGCCATTTCAAAGTCCTCAATCCGATAGTCGAAGATGCTGTCGGGACGTCGCAGGATCGACAGTTGCGCCGAGCCTGAGGGCTCCCGCCGGAGCTGCGTCTCAACCAGATCTGCATGGTTGAGATACAGATGCGTGTCGCCACCGATCCAGACCAGCTCACCAGGCTCCAGATCGCATTGCTGTGCCAGCAACCGGGTAAACAATGCCGCGCCAAACAGGTTAAACGGCAGGCCCAACGCAACATCGCAGCTGCGTTGGGTCAACATGCAGTTGAGCCGCCCGCTGCCGATATGAAACTGGTAGGTCTTGTGGCACGGCGGCAAGGCCATCCGGTCAAGCTCAGCCACGTTCCAACCTTCCACGATATGGCGGCGGCTGCCGGGATTGCCGCGCAGACCATCGACCAGCAACGCGACTTGGTTGATGCCCTTACCCGCACGGAAAAGACCATTGCCAGCCGGTTCATAGGTTGGCCAGTCAACCCACTGCTTGCCATAGACCGGGCCAAGATCGCCCCACTGCGCGGCAAACTGTTCGTCGGCCGCGATCTTGTCAGCAAATGTATCGATGCTGATCGGATCACCGGTCTGCTTGACGTAGTTCGCGTGCGGCCACTCGGTCCAGATCTTCACGCCCTGCAGCACCAGCGGGCGGATGTTGGTTTCGCCGGTCAGAAACCACAGAAATTCCCGCGCCGCTGTTTTCCAGTAGACCCGCTTGGTCGTGACCAGCGGAACGTGTCCGGCCGAAAGATCGAAACGGATCTGGGCACCGAAAATCGATCGGGTGCCGATTCCGGTCCGGTCGGTCCGTTCATCACCCTGCGTCCAGATCTGGCGCATCAGGTCAAGGTACTGCCATTCCCAGTGCCGGTCAGTATCGGAATCGGAGTGAATCGCTGCAGAATCCATGAAAAGACCCTAGCGGCAGATTGCGCGCTTGCCACCTGCGGAATCGCTGACTATAGGCGCGCTCCTGCCTCGGGCGCCCAATGAGCTTTCTCTGCGGGTGCCCGCGATCGGTCGGGGAATAGCTCAGCCTGGTAGAGCACTGTCTTCGGGAGGCAGGGGCCGGAGGTTCGAATCCTCTTTCCCCGACCAGTTTTTTGCAATGATTGATGATGGTTAGCGGACATCGCTGACTCCTTCTGTGGTGGTAGGTCCGGTGTTGCTCCGGTGAAACGCCCCGGGGACACGTTCCTCGATGGCGTCTATGATCTCGTTGGTAGCCCCCAAAGCACGCCCCAAAACACCAGGTTCAAACAGAGCGTACAAGTCACTGGTGGAGGATCGGCGATGACCAAGCATGGTCTCGACTTGGGCAAAGTGTTCTTCACCCAGCTTGCGTCTGACGAGGGTTGAGACTGAGCGTCGGATCAACTTCATCCCGGTTTCGCCGTCGCGCGGTAACTGGAGATCGTTCAGCATTGACGAGAACGCGGATTTGACGGACTCCACACCGATGAAGTAGCCTGACGTCGCACCGATTAAGGCTGCGGCTTTTTCGCCAACTGGGATGAGCGGTCGATACTTTCTGGTTTGGGTGCGCCCTTTCGGATTCAGGTCGATTACATTTGCGCGGTGATTCCACTGTTTCCGCTCAGGATCGGTTGAGAAGTCGTGTGCGGCGTCTGGCCTGGCCCAAGTGATGACGCTGATCTGGAGGAAACGCAAAAGCGGGCCACGCGCGCTCATCGGGTTGCCATCCTTTCCCGGCTTCGTCGCATAGCGGAACATGGCCGCGATCTCTTCGATGTCTGACCGGTAGGTCGGAGTACGGCTTACTTCCGAGGGTTTCAGAACCTTGAAAGATGCGGGGTGAGTTGTTTCCTTACGTCTGAACGCGAAGTTGATCACGGCCGCCAATTGACGGACACTTGCCTCGATGGTTCCAGGGGCGCGGTCGCGGACATTGCCAGCTGGCGACACTACGGGAACTTCGCCTGACCATTCGCGAAAACTCTCGACCCACTCGTCATCGATCATCGAGCAGGTGACATGCTGCTGCTCTGAATGGTTGATGTAAGAAACAATGTGGGCGAGCCTCGGCTTTACCGAACTGATCGAGGTAAGTCGCTCCTTCGCGACGAGATAATCAGCAATCGCAGCGGTCAGAAGATGCTGCAATGATGCCTGGGTAGGCTGACCGCAGGTTGGGCAAATTGCTCGCCCACGTTCCCGCTTCAGATAAAGGCGATCTAGCGCGTCTTCGGCTTTCGCAATGTCCTCAGTGCCCGTTGATTTGCTGCGATTGCGTCGTGCGGCTTTATCATACCAGACGATCTGGAGGAACGGTGTGCGAAGCGCTCCTGCTCGTCCTTGGTCCCATTCGAGACGGTAAGGCCCTCTCGAGTAGAGCTGTTCAGTCTGGTTTGGCATGTTTCCCTCAAATATTTCGCTGCCGCGTTGGCGAGCAGATCGCCCAAACCAATCGCGTTAAGCAGGTCGCAGTCGCTGGCTTCAAACCGGATACCGCGTCGCGCCAGACTGTTCCGGCTCCACTTCGAGTTAAGCGTGACAATGTCAGTCATCGAATAGATCCGATTTTCCATCGTGGGCCAGCGTGAACAGAGGGGACTCATTCATTGCCGACAGCCTTGGGCTCGACCATGTTGGCTTCCAGAAATTCTTCCAATGCGTTGATCGGCAGAAAAATGTTTCCGCCGATGCGGACGTGGCGAAGCCGCTCAGTGGCAATCAAATTTCTTATTCGTCGTTCCGGCCATCCAGTCCTCTTAGCCAGTTGGCGCGGGCTTTCGAGATTCGGCGTCACGGATAAACCTTTCTGTGTTACCTAGGGCAAATTATGAGATGATTCGCGCAGAAATAGTCATATTTCGATACGGAGTATACAATTTGATACCGTCAGGCAAGTCAAAATGTCGATAGGCAAGCGTATCGCGCATATCCGAGCGCGTGTTGGCCTCAGCCAGACCGGCTTTGCACCATTGCTCCAGGTGTCGCCAAGCGCGCTCAAGAACTACGAACGCGGTGCTAGCGACCCTCCCGCGCGTCTACTGATCGACCTCTGCAGGTCCTACAACGTATCTGCAGAGTGGTTACTTCTCGGGGATGGTACTGCAACATCTGAAAGCCTCTATGATGAGGTCGAAAAGGTAGTGGCCAAGGTTCGACATTGGGCAGCCAGCTTTCCGATTCCGGTCCCCGCTGAGAAAGAGGCGCAGATCGTTGCAGTGCTTCTGAAATACCGCCTTACGACAGATTCCCCTTCTGTTGAGATGGAGAAATTCATAATGGAAAAGGCTGCGTAAGATGAACGACAATGGTCCTCAAGAACCCGAGCGGGAAATTTTTGATATCCTCGAGTCTTTCGCACCGAACTATCAAGCAGCTCTTAGTGTCTTTGTGTTAGCGCGAGAGGAAGTCACAACTGTAAAATTATCGATTGCCGCCGGTCTGACAGCCTGCTGGACTTACGTCATTTTTCACGCGTCAAACATCGATCAAATCACGGCGATGGCAGCGTATGTGTCATGTTCCCTGGCAATTGGCCTTTGGCGCATTTTGAAGCTCGAAGATGACATGGAGAAAGCCGCACGATAGGTATCTTGTTACCATCAAATGAGTGACGATGGCACGCTCCTAAGAATTCCGTTCATAGTAAATTTCGATACTTTTTTGGACCGGCTTTTACTCGCCATGGATGGGGTCGGCTATTGCTTTCATGACGTGAGCGAATGCGCTCGATTGCGCCAGCTTCAAGGCCCTCCAGAACCAACTCACGAATGAAGTCCGCTTTAGATCTGAAGCCGCAACCCTTGTACAAGCTATCGATCTCCTTGATCGTTGATTCATGCAAGAGAACAAAGCGCTGATGAAACCCGGCTTTCACTTCCCGCCTGCGTAAATCGCTGACCGCGCTGCGTACCCTCTCGCGATTGACGCTCAGGTTTGCATCATCACGATCTGTTTGCCGTACCTTTCTCCGCTTTTTGGTCATCGCTTCTTTCTCATTCTTTGGAGTGCCCATCAGCGACAGGCGCTTGGCCAAAGCTCGGACCGTCGATACCATTTCGGCTCGCGGGTCTGGTAATAAACGACCTCGATCAGATCGCCGTTCACGCGCAGCACCGGGCCGCAACCGGTTTCGGTTCCGGGTTTGATGGTGCGTCGCCAGTTTTGGACTTCGGCTAGTTCCTGCGCTTCGGCACGCTCTCGCTCGGCCGCTTGCCGCTGCTGGGCCGCAGCGAGGTTAGCCGCCTCGCGATCAAGCCGCTCCTGCGTGTAAACCGCTGAAGGCGGCTGAAGGGCTATCAAATAATAGGGTTGGCCACCTCCGAAGACGAGATCGAGTGCGGCATCGCTCAAATCTCCTCTTGAACCATGGCGGCCGACGGTCCGTTTTAGCGTAATCAGCATACCCAGCGGCCTACGATCGGGCCTGATGCAAATCAAAATGGTCGCATCCGGTGCCGCCGGTCGCAGACGCTCGATGGTAAGCGCATAGTCCTGACTGTCGCGAGACGCGATCGCCCCGCCTTTGGCGTTGCACTCCTCGGTGAACGCACTTTGTGCGCGTTGCAACAGAGCCTGCTTCGCCTTGCCGTTTTTGTGACTGTAGATGCGGTAGGTCGCCGGGCTTGCTTGGAAGGGGTGGACGGTTTCCATAGTGTAGGAGGCATTCCGCCGCATCTCGTCCGATGGCGGGAGTTCGGCCATGAAGGCATTTACGACGTCCATGTTCGTCGGCGTTACGGATTGGGCGTTTGCCGACCAAAATCCAATGGTCGCCCACAGGAGGCTGAGCACTTGCACCGCAGCGATCAGAGCGATCTCAAAATAGAAAAATGCTTTTCGGACCAACCGTGCCTCTCCTGCGAAACTGAGAGGCGGCCCGAGCCGGGTGTTGGAAACCCTGCACTAGCACAAGGCGCCGCCACCTTTAGGCGAGCCTTGGACATGCGTAGCGGCCACCCGGCCAGCATGAGCTGACCGGCGCTAGTGGTACGAGGTTTCCACGCCTCACCCCCGGGACATACCGAGGGATTTCTGGCTCACTGATGGCCGAATCCATAGAATCTGGCAATGCGAAATCGCTGCGGGTTCACATGTGAACATGTGAGCACTATCCAATTGCGATCTATGCGCATTCCTCGATGCGGATGGGAGCGGTTGACGGGGTAAAATCTCGGACTTGATCCGGCACGATCAGGTTGCGCGCCTCCGCGGAATCGGTAAGCTATCGCGATGGATAGGCCAAAGCCGTTGGGAGAACCGCGCCAAAGAACCCGCGATGAGGTCATCAGCGCGATGAGCCTGACTGTTCATCGCTCTGCTGACATGCCAGCGGAGTTGCGAGCGCGAATTCTTGCTAGCCAGCCAACGGATGAGGAACTGGCCAAGGATCTATGGAACGACCCATAGTGGTAGTAACCATCCGAAACGGGCAATTGCCCTGCTAATCGCACTATCTGCCGGGGGAACGCTGTGTCGAAGCTTTGATGGCTGCAATCACGGCTGCCCATAGGGTTACAGCGCCTGCGCAACCGACAAAAAGCGCGGCGCACTCTGCGGAAGGAATCGAAAATCCCGCAACGCTGATGACCAACATCGCAGCGGCCAGCAAAAGCGCCACCCTCGTCGGTACTTTGAGGCCAATTGGAATGAAGTGGAGGCCAACGACCAACGCGATTCCGGCCATCACACGATCTGCCATGTGCATGTTGATGAGAACGTTGATGATGATGAAGATGCCGACCCCTTCGCCAATGCTCGACCACATGAACACTCGCCCGATCCGCCTTTGCTCAGCGGGAGACTGAGTTGACGGTGCATCTTCCTGCTTGCGAGTGAGCCAGATCAGGGCTGCCGACAGGCAGATGCCCAGTGCGACTGCCAGCCACGGTAGGGGGGCATTGTTGAGCTTGGCGAGCAGAAGCCAAAGCGGCGCGAAGCACGACAAGATGAAAATGCCTGAACCCTTCATCTGTCAACTTTACGCAGCCAATCGCCGAATTGGCAATCCGAAAGGATGTGGGTGAGAAGCGATATCTCTTCAATCAGTTGGTGGCTGACCAGCTTCACGGCAGCAGTTCATCAATGCCGTTGATCGGAAGGCCTTTGCCGATACGGTCGAGCACGTCAGTGAGCCATGCCTCGGGGTTGACGCCATTGGGCGGCGCTATGATGGCGAAGTCATCGCCTGAAAGATTGGCAGAACAATTTCCCGCGTGAGCGGTGCGAGAGGCAACTTGAATGCTGACTCAAGATTGACCCATCTTGCCTCTTCGATTTCGGACTGGGTGTTCGGTTCATATTGCACACGGATATGGTAGATTTCCGCCACGACGATCGTGTTTGGTTCGTTGGCAGCAGGCGCAGAAAATCGTCCAAGATAGCGCGGTACGTCCCGAAACAACGCAAGGCCAAGTTCCTCTTGGAGCTCCCGCACCAGTGCCGTGCCCGATGTTTCGTCGCTTTCTATTTTGCCTCCAGCTTGCATGAACCACCTCGTGCCTCGCTTGCGGACCAAGAGCAGCCGACCGGCCCCATCCTCAATGAGAGCCGCAGCGATATGAATCTGCTGAAGCGCCGCGTTCTCGAAAGCATTGGTCATGATCGCAAGCAGCTCAGCCGAATCAGTTTCGCCGGAAAATCATAGGTGATCGACGAACACCCGGTGAGGAAATCGCGCCCGAGCAGCAGGCTGTAGTCGCGCTTGCCCTTCTTTTCGGCGGTCACCACGATTTCATCCGGGTCCGACTTTGCGCCAGCCTCCGGGATGCCTGAGGCATCGCCGAAATCGGCCATACGCACACCGAGTTCGCTCAAGGGACGCCCGCCAATCAGCAACGGCGTCGAAAGGTGCATGGTGCGGACGGGGCGTTCGATCCCGAAACGGATTACCGTTGAATGCGCTGCGCCGGTCATCGCGCCGCCGTTAGTGCGCGCCAGTTCAGCGCCTAATCCTGCCGTTGCAAGGCTTTGCGGCAACATCAGCGAGAACCAGACATTGATTTCCTGGTCGCCCAGCTTGAGCTTGGTAATCGAGCCTCGCCAACCGAATGGTCCGGCGACCTCCAGCGGTAAATCGATCTCTTGCTCGCCTTCAGCCTTTGAGCCAGTTGTGAAGGTCAATCGCGACCAAGGCAGAGCATTGGGACCGGCTATGCCATCGACGCCGGCCACAATCTGTCGATCCGGCC
>JAFLDC010000055.1 GCA_017302775.1 Sphingomonadales bacterium | reverse complement strand
ACCGTTCCCTCCGCGCCGTCTACTGGGCGCGGAAGCAGGAAAAGGGCAATCGGGACGAGCAGGAGCGCCCCGCCGCGCCAATCAGGCCTGCCGCGCGCGATGGCCAGGAACCATGCCCCACCCAGCAGCATCACCAGGCCGGACAGCGCGTAAGTGCCAAGCCACGGGGCCAGCGCCGCCAGACCGGGATTTGCAAACGACTTCAGAGTTACTGCGCTCAGTGGGTTCCAGGGAAATCCGGTAAACACCCATCCCCGCAGCCATTCGCCAAGCGTCCAGCATCCGGCCATCGCCAGCACCAGCTCTCCGCGATTCCGCTGTGCGAGCCACCATCCGGCCAGACTGGCCAGCCCCACCCAGATTGCCAAATATATCGCAATGCCAACAACCGCCACGCCGCCAAGCCAGGTTGATAACTCGGCCTGATAGGTGAATGCCTTGGCAATCCAATTGAGCCCAACCGCAAACTGCCCCAGGCCGAAGAACCAGCCATAAGCGAAGGCACTGCGCGGCGATCGGGCCCGGTCCAGCAATGCCAACAGGCCAGCAATCCCCCCCAGGGTGAGCGGCCACAACCCGAGCGGAGCGAATCCGGTTGCAGACACAGCGCCCAAAGCCACAGCCAGGCTGCGTGGGTAGGAAGTCAGTAGTCCCTGACCCGCGCCGGTCACGTGCCCGATCAGCTTACCGTTTCGAGCGCTTCACCGGCGTCATCAGCCGAAGGCTTGCGCCGAACCGCGCGCTTCCGTGGCGGTTTGACGTCGGCTTCGGCTTCGGTCTTCACCTCTGCCTCATCGCCGCGTCCGGTTGAAATGGCCGGTGGCAACAGCGACGGGTCAAGCCCGGCAGGAACGTCAGCCTCGCGCTCATCACGGCGCGGACGGCGCTCATCACGTTCACGACGCGGCTTCAGACCGGTACGCGAACGACTTTCCCGAACGAAAGGATTGGCGGCGGGCTCAAAAGTCGAATCCCCCGCCCCTTCCTCACTCACAGCTTCAGAACTGCCTGCAGCTTCACTCTCTTCCCGGTCGATTCGCTCTTCAGCGGCCTGACGCGGGGGGCGCTGCCTGTCTTCACGCTGCGGACGATCTTCACGCTGCGGGCGATCTTCCCGTTGGGGCCGATCATCGCGCTGCTGGCGGCCAAAGCTGGGCTGGTCAAAATTCGGGAAGTCGGCGTTGCCAGCGAACTCACCGGCATCCTCACCTTCGTTGCCATCATCCTGCCACCGCTCACCCTGCGGACGGCTCCGTTCCTCCTGCCGCAGACGGGCATCTGCCAGAACGCGGAAATAATGATCGGCAAATTGCAGGTAATACTCCGCCTGGACCCGATCCCCATTAAGGTGGGCATCCTGTGCCAGCTTGCGATACTTTTCCAGCAATTGCGGGGCATTACCGCGCGCCCGGCTGTCAATCCGGTTAAGCTGCTGACCACCGCCGCCATTGTTCTGACGATTGCCGCGACCGCGACGACGGTTGTTGTTGTTACCACGAATGTTGTTCAAGGGGTACGCTTCCATAATGTGCGGCCGCCTGGCACTGCCCGGCTGTGTGGCCACATGACCCTTTGCCCATGCCGCCGAAATTGCGGTTTGGGTCCCGACATTTGCTTGTCGGCATAGGCGTAAAACGCGGCCCGAAATGCAAATGCTGGATTAGGCCGACGGGACAAGACACCAAGGGTGGTCCAGCGCTGGCCTGTTCGCGGCTTAAGCCTTCGTGGGCGGCTTGCCAAGCGGATTCTTGAATTCCAGCACGCGCGGCCTTCCGGCAAGATCGTGATGCAAGGTAGCGGCGAGTCCTGCTACTCGCCCCATCGCCCCGACTGCCGCGGCCTGACGATGCCCGATCTCAACCAGGGCCGCGCCGCCCGGTGCCAGCAGTTCGCGCAGTTGCGGAACGAGCACATGGTAGTCGTCCAGCCCTTCCGGCCCGGCAAACAATGCACTGCCCGGCTCGAACGAACGGACCGACGCGTCGAGTTCAGCACTATCCTCAACATATGGCGGATTGGCCAGAATCAGGTCGAATTGTCCCAAGCCATCCGCCCACCCGGATTGGTGCCAGTCAGCATGGAACAGCTTGCATCGCCCCGCCAGCTGGAGCGCCGCGGCATTGGCCTGCGCCACGTCAAGCGCGGAAGTCGAGCTGTCAATCCCGACCCCTTCAGCCCCGGGCAGGTTCGCCAGTACCGCAAGCAGCAGCGCGCCCGATCCCGTCCCGCAATCAAGGACCCGCCGTGCCGCCGCGCCAGCCGCCAGTGCGCGCTCCACCAGCACCTCGCTGTCCCCGCGCGGGATCAGCACGGCCGGAGAGACAGCAAATGGCAGGCCGAAAAATTCCTGTGTCCCGGTAATATAGGCAACAGGCTCGTGGTGAAGGCGTCGTTCGATCAGCGCGGCAAAGCCAGGTGGCGGATCATCGCGCATATGGCGCACCAGCAGGTCAGACCGCGAAACACCCAGTGCATGTGCCATCAGCACTTCCGCATCAAGCCGCGCGGTATCGCTGCCATGCGCGAGTTGCTGCGCGGCGTCGCGGATAGCAGCGCTTACCGTCACGCGCCCAGCGCGGTCAGCCGCTTGGCCTGATCTTCGGCAATCAACGCGTCGATCAGTTCACCAAGGCCCGTACCTTCAAGGATTTCCGGCAAACGGTGCAGGGTCAGGTTGATGCGGTGATCGGTGACGCGGCCTTGCGGGAAGTTGTAAGTGCGGATCCGCTCGCTGCGATCGCCGGAACCAACCATGGCTTTGCGCGCTTCAGCTTCGGCGCCCTGCGCTGCGTCGCGCTGCGCTTCGTAGAGCCGCGCGCGTAGCACCTGCATCGCCTTTTCCTTGTTCTTGTGCTGGCTGCGCCCGTCCTGGCAGGTCACCACGGTGCCGGTCGGCAAGTGGGTGATGCGCACCGCCGAATCGGTGGTGTTGACGTGCTGGCCGCCAGCGCCGCTGGCGCGGTAGACATCGATCTTCAGGTCGCCCTCGTTGATCTGCACGTCCACTTCGTCAGGTTCAGGCAGAACGGCAACGGTCGCGGCGCTGGTATGAATCCGCCCCCCGCTCTCCGTCACTGGTACGCGCTGGACGCGGTGGACACCGCTTTCGAACTTGAACTTGGCGAACACTCCGCTCCCGGTGACCTGCGCCACCACTTCCTTGAAGCCGCCGACATCCGAAGCACTCATGCTGACCGGTTCGACCCGCCAGCCCTGCTCGGCGGCGTAGCGTTCGTACATCCGGTAGAGGTCACCGGCGAACAATGCGGCCTCGTCACCGCCCGTTCCGGCGCGGATTTCCAGCATCGCGGAGCGGCTGTCGGCGCTGTCGCGTGGCAACATGGCTATGGCCAGACGATGCTCCGCCTCTGGCAGTTCGGTCCTGATCCGGGCCAGTTCCTCCTCGGCCAGCTCACGCATTTCGGGATCATCAAGCGCGGCCAGGCTCTCGATCTCGGCGCGCATCGTCGCAACTGCGGCCGCAACCTTTGCCACCGGCTCCAGTTCTGCATAGTCGCGGCTGGCGGTGACGAACTCCCCACCCTCAAGCGTTCCCGAAGCCAATCGCGCCTCGATCTCGGCGAAGCGGGCTGCGATCTGGGCAAGGCTGGCGTCGGAAACAGACATCAGGCCTGGCTGAGCCGATTGAATATGACATCGATGGAATCGCGCTTCGGCGTTTCGCGGAACGACTTTGCCGAATGCGAATTTAAACCTTCGCGGACGTCTAGCGAGATCAGGATCGCTGGATCCATTTTGCGCGCACGATCAAACCGCTTCTTGACGCTTCCGGTTGCCACCAGTTCCGCTGCAATTCCAACCCGGCGCATTTGCACGACCAACGCCAGCGCTTCCTCCTCGCGGGCTGCATTTTCGGCGACAACGATTGCATCGGGTCCGACCTGCGCCTGTTCCCCCACCAGCATCGCCAACCGCTCGATACCCGCGGCCCAGCCTACTGCGGGGGTAGCCGGCCCGCCCAGGCTTTCCATCAGCCCATCGTACCGTCCGCCGCCCAGTACAGTTCCCTGCGCCCCCAGCCGGTCGGTAACAAATTCGAACGCGGTGTGGCGATAGTAGTCAAGCCCCCGAACCAGCGCCGGAGAGCGGGTCCAGCTTACGCCTGCGGCATCCAGTCCGCTGGTGACCTTGCCAAAGAAATCCTGCGCTTCGCCGCTCAGGTAATCGTCGATCTTTGGTGCGCCGGCAACGAAGGCCTGATCGCGCGAATCCTTGCTGTCGAGGATGCGCAGCGGGTTGCGCTCCAACCGGTCCTGCGAATCTTCGCTCAGCTCGCCTGACACCGCGCGGAAGTATTCCACCAAAGCTGCCCGCCAGGCATCGCGGCTGGACCCGTCGCCCAGGGTGTTGAGCATCAGCGTCACCCCGTCGGCGATGCCCAGTTCCTTCAGCAGTTGGTCAGCCATCACCAGCAGTTCGACATCCGCCTGCGGCTCCGCGGCACCCAGAATTTCCGCATCGAGCTGGTGAAACTGACGATAGCGGCCCTTTTGCGGACGCTCATAGCGAAACAGCGGTCCATGCGTCGCGACCTTCAGCGGGGCATGCTGCTGCCAGCCGTTGGTGATGTAGGCACGGGCAATCCCGGCCGTAAACTCGGGCCGCAGCGTGAGCGAATCGCCGCCGCGGTCCTCAAAACTGTACATTTCCTTGGAAACCACATCGGTGGTCTCACCGATGCTGCGGCTGAACACTTCGGTCTTTTCAAACACCGGCATTTCGATCCGGCGGAACCGGTAGAGCTTGCGTACCCTTTCAAAGGTTTCGACCACATGCGCGAAAGCCTCGGCATCGGGGCCGAAAATGTCCTGGGTTCCGCGAATGGCTTTGGGTGTGCTCATGGCGCTCGCCCCTAGCCTGTCTGGCCTTTGTCGAAAAGGGGCAGGGCAAACTTGCGCATGCGGCGGCTTGACGGCACAACCATGCCCCATGAACAGGACAACAGGGACCGCACTCGCTGTGCTGGCGCTCGCCCTTGGCGCGCCAGCCATCTCCGCCACACTTTCCGCGCCAACAGCCGTGCCGCTTTCGCAAAACGTGCCGAATGCCGCAGACACACCCTATCCCGGCGGGGCGATGAAGCTGGACATAGACGCGACGGATGTGACCCGCGGGGTTTACCGCGTCACCCAGACGATTCCCATTGCACCCGGCACAACCCGGCTGACCATGCTGCTGCCGCAGTGGCTGCCCGGCAACCACGGGCCGCGTGGACCGCTGGCCGAGCTGGTTGACCTGCAGTTCTTCGCCGGAACGCAGAAGCTTACGTGGAAGCGCGACCCGGTTGAGGTCTATGCCTTTCACATCGATGTTCCGGCCGGCGCCAAGGATGTCGTCGCCCGCTATATCCATACCAGCCCGCTGCAATCGAGCGAGGGCCGGATCACGATGACCCAGGAAATGCTCAACCTGCAGTGGGAGAAAATGAGCCTTTATCCGGCCGGGCACTATGTGCGGCAGATTCGCGTCATCCCCAGCGTGACCCTGCCACAGGGCTGGACCGCCGCAGTTGCACTCGACGGGGCACAGCAACAGGGCAACAAATTGTCCTGGGCTGAAACCAGTTACGAAATCCTGGTCGATTCCCCGATCTTTGCCGGCAAGTATTTCCGCAAGTGGGATCTGGGCCAGAACGTCACGCTGAACGTCGTGGCAGACAAGCCCGAGCAGCTGGCCGCCAAGCCGGAACAAATCGAGCTGCACCGCCACCTCGTAACCGAAGCACGGCTGGCCTTCGGGGCCAATCATTTTGATCGCTACGAATTTCTGCTGGCGCTGACAGACCGGATGGGCGGGATCGGGCTGGAACACCACCGCTCGAGCGAGAACCAGCTGGAACCTGGCGCCTTCACCGAATGGGACAAGTACGAATTTGACCGCAACCTGCTGCCGCATGAATATGCGCATTCCTGGTCGGGCAAGTATCGGCGCCCGGCGCGGCTGTGGACGCCCGACTATCGCCAGCCGATGCAGGACGATTTGCTGTGGACCTATGAAGGACAGGACCAGTTCTGGGGGACCGTACTGGCCGCGCGATCCGGCCTGCAAGGCAAGGACGTGGTGCTGGGCATGCTGGCCAACTGGGCCGGAAACTTTGCGACCATGCCGGGGCGTCGTTGGCGCTCGGTAGAAGATACTGGTCACGATCCGGTCTTTGCCTCGCGCAAGCCCAAGCCCTTTGCGAGCCTTGCCCGTAACGAAGACTACTACACAGAAGGCGCGCTGATCTGGCTGGAGATCGACCAGATCATCCGCGAAAAGACTGGCGGCAAGCGCAGCATCGATGATTTTGCCAAATTGTTCTTCGGAATGAATGACGGAGACTATGGCCAGTTGCCGTTCGAGGTGGACGAGATCATCGCCAAGCTGAATGCCGTGGCTCCCTATGACTGGGCCGGGTTCATCCAGACCCGCGTCAACACCCCCGGCCAGCCAGCCCCGGTAGTGGGCATCGAAAAGGGCGGCTACCGCCTGGTTTGGCGGGACGAGCCGAACCCGTTCGACAAGGCACGCATGGCTGATGCGAAGCAATTGGGATTGGCCTATTCGATCGGCATCACGATCGACAAGGACGGCAAGGTCATCGCCACCCCGTGGGACAGTCCGGCGTTCAATGCCGGCGTGGTGCCGGGAGCCAAGATCGTGGCCGTCAATGGCAACGGTTATGATGCAGATGGTCTGAAATCAGCGATCACCGCTGCCAAAGACGGCGCGCCGCTGGAACTGCTGATCCAGCGCGGCAGCCGCTATCAGGCGGTAACGATCGAATACAAGGGCGGGCTGCGCTGGCCGTGGCTTGAACGCGCAGCGCCGGGCAAGGCGCCGACAGGGCTTGATCTGCTGCTCACTCCCAGGCGAGCCGTCGGCAAAGGCAAATAGACAGTGCAACGGGCGCAGCAGACGATCGGCAACAGGATCGCTCCGCTTCGCTTTATTGCATTTGCGGTTCTGTTGCCGCTCGGCTTCTGTGGCTGGCGCATGATCGAACCGTCGTCGCCGTGGCAAGATTCCCTGGCCATGGGCTTTGACCTGGCGGCGGCGGCGTTCCTCCTTTCGCTGGTCCCGATCCTGCGTCACTTCAGCGTGGCCGACATGCGCCGCCACGCACGGGATAATGATGCCAACCGCACTTTGCTGCTGCTGATCACCTCAGCGCTGGCAGTCTTTATCATGATTGCAATATCGGGCGAACTGGCGCCCGCGCGACAGGGCAACGCGGCAGCGATGGTAAAACTGCTGGCGACCCTGGCACTGACCTGGCTGTTCGCTAACGCAGTCTACGCTTTGCATTACGCGCATTCTTACTATTTTGACGATGTCGATCAGTCACGGCATCGCGGCGGGATCGAATTTCCTGGCAATGAACCGCCAGATTACCGGGATTTCGCCTACTTCGCCTACACGCTTGGCATGACGTTCCAAACCTCTGACGTGGCGATCACCGCACCGGAGATCCGCCGCGTGGTGTTGGTGCACAGCCTTGTTGCGTTCGCCTTCAATATCGGGGTGATCGCCTTTACCATCAACGCGTTGGGCTGAATATTCGCCCGTCCGACCTTGGTCGGTGTTGCGGTGCAGCATGGACGCGGCTATGGGCGCTGCCATTATGCGCATCGAAATGATCCCCGTCGGCGACAATCCGCCCGAAAGCCTCAACGTCATCATCGAAGTTCCGGTCGGCGGCGAACCCGTCAAATACGAATTCGACAAGGCCTCCGGCGCGCTGTTCGTGGACCGTATCCTGCATACGCCGATGCGTTATCCCGCAAATTACGGTTTCGTGCCGCACACTTTGTCGGACGATGGCGATCCGCTCGATGCACTGGTTATCGCCCGCTCACCCTTCGTCCCCGGCTGCGTCGTGCGCGCCCGGCCCATTGGCGTGCTCAATCTTGAAGATGAACATGGCGGCGATGAAAAGTTGATCTGCGTACCGGTTGATTCGACCTTTCCGTATTATTCGGACATCGGCGAACGCAAGGATTTGCCTTCGATCGTGCTGGCACAGATCGAGCACTTCTTTACACACTACAAGGATCTTGAAGCCGAGAAGTGGGTGCGTATCGGCAAATGGGGCGATGCCGAAGACGCCAAGCGCGTCGTGCTGGAATGCATCGCACGCTACGAAGCTGACAAGACTGCCAAAGGCTGACCGGCCGGCCGGTCAGTCCCCTGCTATCGTCATCCCGTCAATCCGGATCGTTGGTACATTGACGCTGCGATGCCACTCCAGGTCATTGGCCACTGACATCCCACGGTACATATCAAGCAGATTGCCCGCGATGGTGAATTCGGCGACCGGCCCGGCAAGCTGACCGTTGACGATCCGCATTCCCGATGCCCCACGGCTGTAGTCACCCGTAACCCCGTTAACCCCGTGGCCGATCAACTCGGTCACGAATACCCCTTCAGCAATATCGGCAATCAGTTCGGCAACACTAACCTGTCCCGCAGCAAGATGAACATTGCTGGTTCCGACACCCGGTGTACCGCCCGCACCGCGCACGGCGTGGCCCGTAGGTGCCGCATCCAATTGCCGGGCCGCGGCGCTGTCCATCAGCCACCCTGTCAACCGGCCGGAATCGACGAGTGCGCGCGGTGCAGTGGCCAGCCCCTCCCCGTCGAACGGGCGAGACGACAGCCCGCGCCGGACCAGCGGATCGTCATGGATCGCGATGTCAGCCGCAAACAACGGCTCGTCTTCCTTGCCCAGCAGAAAGCTCGCGCGCCGCGCGATAGCATTGCCTGACATGGCCGCCGTAAGGTGTGAAATCAACGATCCACCTACCCGCGGATCAAACACCACCGGCATCTGTCCGCTCTTCATCCGGGCCGGTGTCAGTCGCGCCACTGCACGGGTGCCTGCCAATTGGCCGATCTCAGCCAGCGACGGCAGGTCTTCCAGGTGGTGCGCCATCCGCCAGGCATAGTCGCGCTGCATCGCCCCACCTTCGCCCGCAATTGCGGTGGCGCTGACAGCGTGAATCGTTCCGGCGTGAGTGCCGGCAAACCCATGGCTGGTCACCAGCGCGAACAACCGGCTGGAGAGGCTGGCGTTTCCGCCGTCGGAATTGGTAACGCCAGCCACCCCGCGCGCCGCATCCTCAACCGCAAGCGCACGTTCGCGCAATTGCGCCGGGGTCAGCTCCGCCGGATCGGCAAGGTCAAGCTCAGGCATCGGGCCGGTCGCCAACAGCGCCTGATCGGCCAGCCCGGCGAACGGATCTTCCGGTGCGGCGCGGGCCATATCGACGGCACGAGCCGCCAGTTCTTTAAGCGCCAAATCAGAAAGGTCGCTCGATCCGATCGAGGCTGACCGGCGGCCAACGAAAACCCGCAAATCCAGACTTTCGCTTTCCGAGCGCTCGACGTCCTCAAGGACGCCCAGTCGAACCCCCACGCTTTCCGAAGACGATCCCGAATAGACCGCATCGGCAGCATCGGCACCGGCGTCGCGCGCCATATCGATCAGTGCGGCAGCGCGTTCCTGGGCAGCGGTGGGGCTCAGCATGGAAAAGGCAACTCCTTCGGAAGAGTCGCCGATCTAAGCATTCGAGCCGTGAAAACAATCAGGCAAACAGTTGCGCGCAGCCCATGAACAGCCCTGACACAGCAAAAGGCAGGCCGATCGCGATGATCCATAGCCACATCTGGTCGCGGCGATAATAGCTCGCGAACTGCGGGTCCGCTGCCTGCGCGTCACTCAGCCGTCCCCACCGCTTCTCGAACCGGCGGCAGGCGGGAATGATCGCAGCGACCAGCAGGACCAGCGCAAAATATGGCAGCATTGATCCGCCATTGCCGTGCATGGTGCCCATTGTGACGAATATCTGCAGTGCCGTATAAACCAGCAGCGCATAAGCCACATTGTCGCTCATCCGTTTGCGCCAGTCGAGCGGGGTGGTCGTTACGCTTTGACCGGCAGCGCCGTCGTTCCAAGCCTTGTTCATGGCTCTCCTGTCCCCCCTTCTACACTTCCCAGGAGGGAGTAAATCACCGTTGCCTGCATCAATCAAGCCCAGTTAAGCATGCCGACATTTCCGCATGCCATGCATGAAACCTGCCAAACAGGTTAGGACCACTTGCCGCCGCTTCGTTGGCAGCCTAGATCATGCGCAGATGGACCAGATTCAGCACCTTTCCGCCCCCAATACAGCCGCGATGCAGCCCATCCCTCAAGGTGGGCTGGAAGTCATCTCGATCGCCAAAAGCTACGACAAGCGGGCCGTGCTCACTGACATCTCGCTGTCTGTTGGCAAGGGCGAGGTGCTTGGCCTGCTGGGGCCGAATGGGGCGGGCAAGACGACCTGCTTCTATTCCATCATGGGGCTGGTCCGGCCCGATTCGGGGCGGATCCTGATGGACGGTGTCGATGTTACCCAACTTCCGATGTACCGCCGCGCGATTCTGGGGTTGGGCTATCTGCCGCAAGAAACCAGTATTTTCCGCGGCATGACCGTTGAGCAGAACATCGCCTGTGTCCTCGAGCTGGCGGAACCGGACAAGATGACCCGCGAACGCGAGTTACAGCGTCTGCTGGATGAATTTGGTCTGGATCGATTGCGCAGCAGTGCAGCCATGGCGCTGTCCGGTGGTGAGCGGCGGCGCTGTGAAATCGCCCGCGCTCTGGCGGCGAACCCCTCGATCATGTTGCTGGACGAGCCCTTCGCCGGGATCGATCCACTTTCGATCAGTGATATCCGCGATCTGGTAAAGGACCTGAAACAGCGTGGAATCGGTGTCCTGATTACCGATCACA
>JAFLDC010000054.1 GCA_017302775.1 Sphingomonadales bacterium | reverse complement strand
GACATCAAGGGCGAAAACTGGAGCCTGACCGCCGGCTTCCGCTCAAGCTTCAGCCGCACCCTGCTGTTCGATCCCACCAACCTAGCCTCTGCCCATTACAATCCGCTACTCGAAGTGCGCCGCGGGATCAGCGAAGTGCGCGACGTCCAGAACATCGCCGACATCCTGGTCGATCCCGAAGGCAGTCTCGAGAAGCGCAACCATTGGGAGAAGACGAGCCATGCACTGCTGGTGGGGGCGATCCTTCACGTCCTCTACGCTGAGCCCGACAAGACGCTTGCCGGTGTCGCTGCGTTCTTGTCCGATCCCGAACGGACCATAGAGCAGACGCTCGACGCAATGATGGCGACCGCGCATCTGAGCGAAGCTGGCCCACATCCAGTCGTGGCTAGCGCCGCGCGCGAGCTGCTGAACAAATCTGACAACGAGCGGTCCGGGGTGCTCTCAACCGCGATGTCCTATCTCGGCCTCTACCGCGACCCAGTCATCGCCGAAGTCACCAAATGTTCGGACTGGCGGATCGCTGATCTGGTCGAGGCAAAACGGCCTGCTACGCTTTATCTGGTTGTGCCGCCGTCCGACATCAGCCGGACCAAGCCGCTCATTCGGTTGATCCTCAACCAAATCGGGCGCCGCCTCACTGAGGAGCTTTCCCCTAAATCACAGCGCCACCGATTGCTGATGATGCTCGACGAGTTTCCAGCGCTGGGCAGGCTCGACTTCTTCGAGAGCGCGCTGGCATTTATGGCTGGATATGGGCTCAAGTCGTTTCTGATCGCACAATCGCTCAATCAGATTGAGCGGGCGTACGGCAAGAACAATGCAATCCTCGACAACTGCCATGTCCGGGTGGCGTTCGCGACCAACGACGAAGGCACCGCCAAGCGAGTGTCGGAGTCGCTGGGCACCGCGACCGAACAGCGCTCGATGCGCAACTATGCCGGCCACCGCCTCTCGCCTTGGCTAGGCCACCTTATGATCTCCCGTTCGGAAACCTCGCGGCCGCTGCTCACCCAAGGCGAGATCTTGCAGCTACCGGACACCGACGAGATCGTGATGCTGTCCGGCTCTCCGCCCATCAAGGCGAAGAAGGCGCGTTACTATGCTGACCCGAGATTGCAGGCGCGTATTCTGCCGCCACCGGAATCCGGAACATCGAAGTCTGTCTCTGCGAAGTCCGACGATTGGAGTGCGCTACCGGCGATCAAGCCGGTGCCGAAGAAGAATCGCAAAGGCGCAGCCCACGATGATGCAGCCAATGGCGGCATCCGTCGCGAGCCGGAGATACCGGCCCATGTCGATATAGCGCCGAGGAAGGGGAATGAGCGGTCCGCCGAGTTCGAATTTGGAGACCGGGCTGAAGAATCTGCCGATGCCACGGGCGCCGAGCGGCTGCGCATCGACATGGCCCGCAGCGCCCGCCAAGCCTCGCTAGATCCCGGCGACGGAATTGCGCTGTGAAGTCGAAGCACACGTTTCGCCTGCCGCCCGATCTCGCCGACCGTCTCGCCGACTACGCCCGGCGAAAGCGTGTAACACAGGCGCAAGTCGTCGAGACGGCCCTGAATTCCTTCCTGTCGCCAGACGGTTCGGAGCGCATGGAAGCGGCATTCAGCCGGCGGATGGACAAGGTGGTGCGCCAGCTCGACAAGCTGGATTACCGGGCCGAGCTGAATTCTGAGGCTTTAGCGCTGTTCGTGCGGTTTTGGCTGACGGCCAACCCGGCACTTCCGGATGCTGCTCGAGCCGCAGCCCAGGCCCAGGGCAAGGAGCGGTTCGAGGGTTTTGTCGAAGCTTTGGCACGCAAGATGGAGTTCGGACCGAAGCTTGCTGATGTGACGGGCCGTGCCGAACGCAAAGTCTGATTCGTTGGACGATCAGGACTTACTTCTGTTTATAAGCAATGGGCCAAAGCGGACATAGTCGCGCAGCGAGCCAATTGACGACTGTCGAGCCACGAGCGGACTGACCACCGTCCATTCGCAGAACCTCCAGGCGATCGTAAGGGCGCACTTCCCCGGATTCGATCGCAACAGCGCTTGGTTAGGCTTTTCGCAGCAGGTCCGACGAAAGACAGATGCGGTTAGCGCTCGCGAAGCGCTCCGATGGTCTCGAGTACTCGCACGATCTTATCAGCGCCCTCGGGCGTCTTGTCCCACAGGCCGCGCAAGCTCGCCTGCAGCTTCGCCCAAGCAGCAGTTTCGGCACTTGGCTCGACTGCGGCCGCATCCATCTCCAGACCCAGAACCTTGCAGATTTGCACTACGCTTTCGCTGATACGCCGAAACTCGCCGCGCGTGATGCGGCCGACTTGACTGGCATGAACACCGACAACAGCGCCGATTTGCGTGTCTGTAAGCGCGCAATCGACGCGGGCAGCGACGATTTTCTCGCGGAGCACCGAAATCTCGTTTTCAGTTGCCTTCATGCAGATTTGCATGTATCTAAACGTGCAACTTTGCAAGAGAGTATGTGATGGCAGATGAGATCCGCTTTTATCGAGCCAGCGAGAAGCCCTATGGCGCGTTCAGCAATCTCTATCGGCGCGAGATCGAATTCGAGGGTGAGCGGTTCGCGACGAGCGAACACGCCTATCAGGCGGGCAAGCCGCGCAAGAAGGCGGTTCGGGACTGGCTGCTGAGCGCGCCCTCCCCAGCTCTGCTCGCTATGGCGGCGCACGGGCTCTACTATTGGGATGTTGCGCCAGGTTGGTCGACGGGCAAGTTCGATCGGATGCGGGGTGTGCTCCGCGCCAAGTTTGAGCAGCATCCCGACCTTCGTAACTTGCTACTCGCGACCGGCGATGCTCGCCTGGTTGAAAGTGCGACCGTCGACAATGAGGTCAATCGCCTGTGGGGCGAAGTGAATGGGGTCGGCAAGAACATGCTTGGTGTGCTGCTGATGGAATTGCGTGCGGAGCTGCGCGGCGAAACACCGGTGGCTGCGGCCGCCTAGGCCGGAAAATCGTGGCGCGCGTGCGCCAGGATCGAACGGACATAAGCGACATCACGCTGTTGAAACACACCCCGTGCGCCGGCAAAGGCGCAATTTTCCGCAGCGAGCCGCTGCCCGGCTACAACGCCACCCATCAGATCATGAATGCCAAGGCTCGGTAACCGCGGTCCGGTGCGAGCAAGAAGCCAGTCGATCAACCCGACGCTGACCATATCGCCCGACCCGCAAGTGTCGGTCACCTGCGCGACGGGAAAGGCCGCACTCCATATCCGCTCATGGCCATGGCGCAGCTCCAGACCGTCGGCGCCATAGGTAACGATCGCAATTGCCGCGCTCGCAGCAACCTTCTCGTCGAGCTCGGGACCGAGACGATCTGAGGAATATTTGAGCACGCTGGTCATCGCAAGCGCGTCATCGAACAACACGTGGTCGATGTCGGATGGTTCGAAATAGATGATTGCTCCGCCATGATAGGCCTGCGCCATCGCGTCGAGAATCGCTGGCGAAAGCCGGTCAGTGTAAAACAGCTCGCAATTCTCGAGCGCGACCGTCGCCGACTGCAACTCCTCAAGTCCAATCGGCTCATAGCGCGGAAATTCCTCGAGCGTCTCACGGCAGGTGAAGCTGAAGCTGTGCTGGCCCGAATGGGTGTCAAGCTCTTGGCGGAGCACCGGCGACCGGCGCTTCGGATGACGATGGATATAGCGCGTATCGGCACCGGCGATCGTGAACTCGGTAAGCAGCTGCTCGCCGATGTCATCGAGGCCGAGCGCCAGCAATGGTACGACTTGTCGATGCAACATTGCGAGCGAAACGAGCACATTGCCGCATGACCCCCCGAGCGCCTCGGTGGCGAAGTCGCCATCTGCGTACAGTCGATCGAGCACCGTGAACCCGGTGCCGACGACGTCGATCATGTCACACCGTGGAATCGTCATGTTCTCTATCTGTACTCATTTCGGTGAAGCTGTCGAGATCTAGTGAAGGCATGTCTATACGAACGGCCCCGTCACCATCGCGTTTCACGGCCTGGAGGAGGCGGAGAAGTGCATCGGGACCGATCAGCGATTTGCCGAATAGGGTCCAGCAACCATCGTGGCGGTCGCAAACCGTTCCGACGCTGATACCATGAACATGTGACAGCAGCTCATTGTCGTTGCCGTCGAGCCCGCCACTGTCGCCGATACACAGGATCACCGCGTCGTCCAGAAGTGCCTGCCGCACGCGATCGACGACGCTCAACTTGCTGGTGCCGGATGCGAAGAAATCGACGCTGTGACCAGAACGCTTGAACCGGACTGCACCGGAAGCGATGGGCGGACAGTCGGCCAAAGCGGCCGGAAAGGCAAGGCGATCCGCGAAATTATCGAGCTTGACTGAAATTTGCACGTCGCTGAACCGCCCTCCGAATGCTCCGGAGAATAATTGGGGATGTGATTCGAGCCAAGCGAAGCTTTGCGCCAGATCTGAATCTGTGGCTGGTCGCTCCACTTCGATGTCGACGTCGAGTGGCTGAATATAGGCTCCGTTGTAATAGCCGATCAGAACGCGATCGTGCATCGCCTCCGGAAGCGCGTCGCGCAGCGCCTTGCCACCCGACCCGCCGCGCCCGGTCGCGATCGCGATGCGAACGCCAAGGGCGTCGAGGCGGATCAGCTCATTGACGATCACCGAGCGCGGACGACCAAAACGCTCGTCATCGGAAATGATCGTGCCGTCATAGTCAAAAATGATCGCGCCGACCTTGGCCTGTGCCAACGCGTTGCGTCTTGCCAGCCAGGCCGTCCGAACACAGGCACGATCATCGCCCACGCCATCTCGTTCGAACGCTGCGGCGCGCTTGTGCCGGACCGCTGGTCCAAGCTGGCGAGAAAGGGACAGCAGGCCATCGTCCTCGTACAGTCCACGTCCGAACTCGGCGATGCCCGGCTTGCCGGGATCGATGCCTGTTGCTGCGCCAATTGCCTCGACCATCACAAGCCCTTCAATGATCCCGATCGCCGTGGAGAGACGTCCAGCACTGCCAAAATCGAAGACGTGGCGCCGCAACGCTTCTGGCAACAATGTGTTGACGCGTTCCCAGACGTCGCGGCCATCGTCGCTGACCAAACCGAGTATGACCGTTCGATCACCTCGATGATACAGCCAAGTGTGGCGACCATGGGCAAAGTTGCGCAAGTCAGTGCGTTGCACCGGGCACAATGCCGCCTCCCAGGCTGAAGTCTCAATCAACTCAGCGACGGCGCGCAGCTGGGGATCGGCGATCAGCAACAGCAAATCGTCGCTTCGCACATTTGCGAGTTGCGCCTGTGCCGCCTGCCGAGTCGATCGAGACAGCCGATTGCGGACCCTGTCGACCATTGCGGCTCGGAGCGCCTCGCCAAGTGGATCAGTCGATACCAGGTCGCTTGCCAAGAGGAGAGCAAGAACCGAGGCGACCAGCGAATGCGTGGCAAGAAATCCGTCCTTGATCTCGGCGACGGGAAGGATGGTCACCCGGTTGTTCAAATCGGCCGCCACGGCCCGCGCCGCCAGGCCTTCGGCGTTGCGCGTCAGCAGATGGATGTGCGCGGCGCCGCGCGCGCGCGCAGCCACTACACTGGCAGTACTGTCAGCATTATCGGCGCCCGCGCTGAACAGCCAGACATCGCTCTGAGCGAGATCGTCGTTGCTGAGCACGAATTCAGCCGGGGTAACAACCTGGGTCGCGGCTTCGAACAGCGTCTCGCGACAGCGCGCGAAATAATGGGCGGTAATCGCCGAACCGCCCGATCCGATCGCCACAGCCGGGCGGTGCCGTCCCTGACGCAGCGCCTCGGCGAGCACGCCCAAGTCCGCATTCGCGATCAGCTCGGCGGTTCGAAACAATGTGTCGAGCTTTTCGGAGAACCGGCTCATGCTGGCTCGTCGCCAAAAGTTTCCGGTGCATCCGGCAAGTTAGCTGCGGCAGGCGGCGCGTCCAGTTCGCTATAGGCTGGACCGGAAAGAAGCAGATGGACGCGCATGTCTGGTGCCGCTGTCACAGCCGGCTTCGCTAGATCGAAGTCGTAGCGCACCGTCTCGATATACTGAACTGGCAGGTCATGCTCGATCGCCGCCATGAGTGCGCCGGCGGCCATGACTCGGCTGCCTACCGGCGAGAGGATAATCGACGGCACGAAGATCTGGTCGACGGCATCGGCGTAGCGTTTGGTGAGTGTGCTCAAGGTGCGGTAGCAGTCCAGCGGATTGGATTCGGAGACATAAACCAGATCGCGTGGATCGACCTGCCACTCGTCGATGAGCTGGGTTCCATATTCGGCGATCAGCGCATCAGCGCGGCGCGGATCGCGGGCCGGGAACGGCACCACCGGACAGATTTTGTACGTATCGCGGATCGAGCGCCCGATGTCAGTGAGCGCAGCCGATCGTCCCTTTGCGAGCTGCGGCACCCAGATGCGCGAAATCTCGAGCGCCGCATCGCTATGATCGGTGCCGGCGAAGCCGCGCACGGCCATCGGTCGATCAGCTGGCTCGCTGTCAATGGCGTCGTCGAGTTCAGGGTTGGACGCGATCATGATGTGAAACGCGATGCCGTGGCCTTCGCAATAGTCGAGCAGCAGCCGGGCAGCGGGGAAAGCGACGCCGATCGAGAGCGCCGTCATGTCGAGCACGATGTCGGTGGTCTCGTCGGCGATGTCATAGTCGCGGATGACGGAAGCGATGCGCGCCCCAGCAACCGGCGCATTGTCATTGCCGAAGATATCGACCGCAGCAATCTCGCAGCCGGGCACCAGCGTGCGTAGCTGCTCTGTGTTCTGGTCGGCTAGAGTGACGAGGCCGGCATCCGGCGTTCCCCGTTCTTCGCGTACAAAAAGGCCCGAGAGGCGGTCGCCGAGGTGTCCTGCAAGCAGCGTGGCGATCCCGATTGAGCGGGGATCGAAGCCGGCGGCGGCGACCAGCAGGCAATGGACTTCCGCGCGCCCGAAATACTCCTCGGCGAACACATCGACCTGCGCATCGAAGTGGGCGACGCAATTTTCCCAATGGTCGTGCGCCATTCAGGCCCCTTTCTCGCGCAGATAGTCGGTGTCGCGCTCGAGGAAACCGCCCCGGCGCAGGGTCAGTCCGTGCGAGAGGGCAACCACGCCGCTGAGTTCGATGAGGCACCAGTCCTTGCTGCCCTGGCCATAGTTGCGCGTCACCTCGATCGCACCATGGGCAACAGCATATTTGAGGATGAGCGCGAGTTCGTCATTCGCGAGGAGCAGCTTGCCCATCTCCTCTTCAAGGACGCCGACCGCATTCGCACCTGCGCCGAGCCGGGCATGCGGCAGGAGTGATACTTCGCGGCAGTCGGCTGCGATGCCGTCGACCATCGCGCGGACGTGGCGGGCGAAGGGAAAGGCCCAGCCATCCATGATCTCGGCCGCCTTGGCGCGCAGAACATCCTGTTGCGCGTTCGCCGTCAACGACAGCGCCCGTCCGCGAATGGCCTGAGTTTCCATACGGGCAACCAGCGCCCCGGCAAGCTGAAGAAACAGTTCGGCATTCTCGTTGCTGGCATCGCACAGCGCATCAAATCCATAATGGAGCGCTCGCCCGCTCAGCGCCTGGAGGTGCAGCCTGGCAGCTTCCGCAACAGCTGCATTTACCTTGAGCGGCGTGCGCGGCTCGGGATCAAAATCCTCAAATAGCGACACCTGTTGGTCGGAAACGCGATTCGCGTAACGGGCCATGAGTACGCGGACCATGGCAAGACTGACTTCCCGTTCACGGTCCCCAGACTGTGTCCCCGCCAGATAGCCGGCAACAAGCTCCTCGATTGTTGCGCGCCGGACCTTCGTCACGTCGAAGCGGCGCTGATCGCGGTCGATCAGCGCCTCGAGTTCGCGCATCTTGGCCTCGGACAAGCGCGGCGGCTCGTCGGGAACGAGCCGCCGAAATGGCGGGAGGTTACGGTTGCGAAAGGCGGTGACGCGCGGAAGGTAGCGGTCCGCCATATCGGCGGCCATGTCGCGGAAACGCCGCCGCTCCTTGTCGCGGCTCTCGCCGCCTTGCATGAAAATATCGACATAGTCGCGATCGGGCTTGAGGTTATGCGTGGCCACGCTGCGCGCCGAACGGAAGACAGCGCCAGGGCTGAGCGCGTCGAGCCGCATCATGAGCCAACGCCCAAATTTGATCTCGCGCCGGGCAAGCGCGGTGAAGATCTGCTCGAACTGGTCGGGATGAAGCGCGTGGACGTCATCGAGGATGGCGAGCGGCTTGATTGTCAGTCGTCCCCCCATCCACGGAATGTCGATTTCTTGGATGCACTCGAAGGGCTGGTAGGGATCAGTTGCGGCCTTCGGCAATTTGTCGATATCGGGCGGCAGCAGGCTCGCGCCGATCGAGTAGATGGCACGCTGAACCTCCAACGCGCGGTCGCGAATTCCCGCCGCCGTCAGTCCGCCGATCTGTTCGAGCTGCGCTTCCGAGGCATCGCGCGCGATGAAGCGGATCTCGTCTAGGCGGCGGTGATCGCCATTGGTGAGGCCGCGTAACAACCCTAGCATGGTGCGCGCCTGGACCAGCCACAGGGCGAGCTTGGTCTTGACGCTATCCTCGTATGGCAGCTCCCAGAAGTCGCGATATTCCGATTCCATCGGAATGCGAACTGCCGCGACCGCAGGCTTGCCGTCTTCCAGGAAGCCGGCGCCGGCGAGCGCTACGCTGAGCTGCTTGTTGGTGTCGTTGGTAGGATCACGCAGGATCGTCTCGACGAGACGAAACTCGGCAAGCATCGCCAACATGGTCTTGCCGCTGCCTGGCGCTCCAACGACGCGGATAGGAAGATCGAAGATGTCGGCCTTACGCGGATGCTCAGCGAGAAAGGCGGTGAGCGGTGCCGGGCTTACGATCTCCAAGAACGTGGTGTCGTCGCGGATATATTCGGTGGCGCGACGGAGGAAGGGATTTGCCATGATCAGCCGTGCCTATCACGCCGGCGGAACAAGGGCTGCATGGCATGACCGTTTTCACCCGTCGTTTCCGCCCATAGAAGTGGGATGCTGTTATTGGGCGTATTGTGCTCGAGGATCAGCGGCAAGGCGCAATCGGCATAGCCCATCTTGAGATCGGACTGCTCGGCCTCGCCGGCATGTTCGATCAGCCGCAAATACAGGTCGTGGTTGTAGTATTTCTCGCACAGCGCGATGACAGCGTCGTCGCGCCCGGCGGTGAGCTTAAGCGATGCTGGAAGCAGCGTGCCCTGGGTCACGTCAATCGACCCGAAAGTGCGATCAGACCACTCGCGATTGGCGCGCTCGGTTCGCTCCAGCAGGGCCTCATGGGCCTGGGTAGTAGAAACATAGTGATGGATGTGAAGGGCATAGTTCTCGACGATCGGGAAGGTCTTGCCCTGCGCTTCCACTGCCTCGCGCGCGCTGATCAGCATGTCATTGAACTTCTGCAGCTTGCCCTTCCACTTGTTGTCCTTGAAGCGGATGAACGTGGTGCCCGACGCAGTGAAGTCATCGATCAGATAGACATGCTCGAACTGCGTATCGCCCGCGTCAGATTCCTTGATGTTCTTGGCGAGATCGAGCCATTTCTCGGTGCCGATGTTCATCATCGGCACGACCTGCGCTTGGGTAATGCGGCCGCTGTTGGCTCGCCGCATGATGTCGATGCGGCTGCCATCGCTCATTCCGATAAAAAGCGAGCGTCGCTTGATCTGCTTGAATGCGGCGACGCCGTCGCTACTGCCCCACACTTCATGAGGCTGAATGCCAGCCTGCTGTGCGGCGAGCCGTCGCAAATGCGGCGTCACCGTCTCCGGATAAAATGCCTCGATTGCGCGGTATAGTTCGGCATTCGAAATATAAACCAGTCGGTGCTTGATGAAATCGTAGGCCGTCTGGCGATCCTCAGCATCGAACTGCTTCAGCCATATCGCAAGATTCTCGGTGAAGCGTGCTCCCGCTCGAAAGTCACTGTAGCCGTCATATTTTGTCGAGGCCATCAGCCGAAGCCAATTGTACTCAGCTGTCGCCACACCGTCATCGGTCCAGTTCATGATTTGCGCGATCAGGCGCAGGCCGAACAGATTCATCGGCCCCACATCACGTCATGCTTGAAGTTCGTCGTGCGCACGGCATTCTCCCCGAAACAATTATTAGCGAAATGCGTTTCGCTAGCAAAGCAATTGCGTCGCAAATCGATGAGAAATGATCCATTTCGGCAAGGTGTCGCGCTCTTGTACTACGCTCATTGGTAACAAGCACCAACAGCTCCGCAAGTGGCAAATTTTCATGTGGTAGCCAGACAATCGGGACGCTCCCAAAGTCGCGATTAGGACTTCCATTGACTGGATAAACGAGCGGCAGCTTTCCGATCCGCGACCGTGCGGGCCGAACGGCCGGGATGGCAGCGATTTTTGCTCGACGTTTAACTGGCGGCTCCGCCGATCCTTTCTGCGTTTTCGCTAGCATGCGACCGCAGCAACAAGCTGTTGCCAAAGCCAGTTTTGATGCCTCTTTGATCCGCCTCGCGAGTGATGCCGACAGTCGGCCTGCTCGTCGACACGAGGCAATTCATGAGCGTCATCCCCATCAAAGCCCAAGCATCGTCGCGCGGCGCGCGTATGCTGCGCACCGCGCTCGGTCCGGAGATCGCTGCATGGCTTGAAGACGCCTCGGTGATCGAGGTGATGCTCAATCCCGACGGGCGGCTGTGGATCGACCGACTGGGTGCCGGGATTGCCGATACGGGCAGCGGGATGTCCGCCGCCGATGGCGAGCGGATCATCCGGCTGGTCGCGCACCATGTCGGGGCAGAGGTTCATGCTGGCAACCCACGTGTTTCGGCGGAGCTTCCCGAGTGCGGCGAGCGGTTCGAGGGGCTTTTGC
>JAFLDC010000053.1 GCA_017302775.1 Sphingomonadales bacterium | reverse complement strand
GGCAAGACCGGCCGAGCCAATGGCATAGCCCTTCGTCACGGCCTTGGTCGTATTGCCCACCGCGTCGAGAAGGTCGGTCTTCTCGCGCACGCTGTCATCCAGCCCCGCCATTTCGGCAATGCCGCCGGCATTGTCGGTAACCGGACCGTAAGCGTCCAGCGCAACCACCATCCCGGCCAGCGCCAGCATCGCGGTCGCCGCATAGGCAATACCGATCAGTCCGGCGAGCTGGTAAGCGATGATGATCCCGGCGACGATGACGATCGTCGGCATCGCGGTCGATTCAAGGCTGATCGCCAGACCCTGAATAACGTTGGTGCCGTGGCCGGTTTCCGAGGCCTTGGCGATCGACTTGACCGGGCGATAGTTAGTGCCGGTGTAGTATTCGGTGATCCAGATGATCAGCCCGGTGATGGCCAGGCCGAGCAGCGAACACCAGAACAGCGCCATGCCAGTGAAAGACTGACCAGCGATCGCGGTGTTGAGATCGCCCAACGCAGTGCCAAGCGCCCACCAGATTGCCGGGATCGACAGCAAGGCGGTAACCAGGAAGCCCTTGTACATCGCCCCCATGACGTTGTTGGAAGAGCCCAGCTTCACGAAATAAGTACCGATGATCGAGGTGACGATGCACACGCCGCCGATCAGCAGCGGCAACACCATCAGGTTGGGCAGCATGGCCCCGGCGCCCTTCAACAGCAGCGCGGTCAGCACCATGGTGGCACCGACGGTGACGACATAGGTTTCGAACAGGTCGGCAGCCATGCCGGCGCAGTCACCCACGTTGTCACCAACGTTGTCGGCGATCACCGCAGGGTTGCGTGGATCGTCTTCCGGGATACCTGCTTCGACCTTGCCGACCAGGTCGGCGCCGACGTCGGCGGCCTTGGTGAAGATGCCGCCACCGAGACGGGCAAAGATCGAGATCAGCGAAGCGCCGAACGCCAAGGCTACCAGGCCATCGACCACCGTGCGGTCTTCACCGCCGACGGTGTAACCGCCCGGACCGGTCAGATACCAGTAAAACACGGCAATGGCGAGGAGCGCCAGACCGGCCACCAGCATGCCGGTGATCGCCCCGGCACGGAACGCCAGGGTCAGGCCGGCCTGAAGACTGGTTTGCGCTGCAGCCGCCGTGCGTACGTTCGAGCGCACCGAGATGTTCATCCCGATGAAACCGGCAACGCCGGAAAGCACGGCACCGATCACAAAGCCGGTGGCCGAAACCGCACCAAGCGTGGCGGCGATGATGACAGCTACAACCACACCGACCATGGCGATGGTGGTGTACTGCCGGCGCAGGTAGGCTTGTGCGCCTTCCTGAATAGCCGCAGCGATTTCCTGCATCTTTTCATTGCCTGCCAGGCTTCCCAGCACCTGGCGGCTGGTGACGAAGCCGTAAACGACGGCCAGCAACCCCAGCAGAATGGAGATCGTGATAAGGTTCACGAGAAGCACCCCCTTGTTACAAGTTCCCAAAACTCTGACCCGTCAGTCCAGCGGGACAGTCGCGCGAGAGGTATAGGGGCGATTCGCACCAATGCAACGCCGCGATGGCTCTTGGCCGGGGAATTCAGCCGTGCTGGTAGCCGAGGTTGCCGCGGGGAGGGGAGCCGTCGACCAGCAAGTGATGGCGGCCAGGCGGTAACACACTGCCGATCCGGTGAGCGGGTACTGGCAGTGCTGCGTCATGGGCCGCAGTAAACAGCAGCTGATAGTCATCACCCCAGGTCAGTGCTTCGTTCCGGCGGGATTCATCGGCGGCAATCGGCACGGCCATTCGCTGGATGTCGATGGTGACAGCCGAGGCCTGTGCCATTCGTGAACAATCGAGCAGCAGTCCGTCCGAAACGTCCATCATCGCCGAAACCAATGGCGCCAGGGCAATTCCCGCTTCCATCAAGGCAATCGGCCGGACGTAGGGGCGCGGATCGCCGTCGCCGGATTTCAGTGCTTCCAGCCCGAGCATTGCCGCACCCACTGGGCCAGAAATCCACACGCCGTCACCTGGACGCGCACCACTTCGCGACGGCACAGGGATGGTCGTCGCTGCGCCGAATGCCGTCAGGCCCAGGTGCTGCGGACCAGCCCCGCCGACGGTGTCACCGCCCAACAATTCGGCGTGGTAAAACGACAGCGCTTCGGCAAGACCTGCGGCAAAGCGTGTGTCGTCCGCCCCCAACTGATACGAAAGCAGCACACCGATCGGCCGTGCACCCTTGGCCGCAAGATCGGACATATTGGTGGCAACCAGTTTCCAGGCCACATCAGCAGGGTCCTGGCCGGATAGGAAATGTACTCCTTCCAACATGCTGTCATGCGTCAGGACGATCGCAGTCCCGCCGATTTCCAGTACGGCGCAATCGTCTGCCAGTCCACGAGCGGCCGGATGGTTCGCCGCCAGGCGCAGCGCGGCGATAAAGTCCGACTCGGCGGTCAGGCGCGCACCTGCTTCGCCACGGCATCCAGCACACCGTTGACGAATTTGGCCTCGCGCGTTTCGAAAAACGCATGCGCAATGTCGAGATATTCACTGATTACCGATCCTGTGGACACATCGGCGCGCGCCAGCAGTTCATATGCACCGGCACGAAGGATTTGCAGCATGGTCTTGTCCAGCCGTTCCAGCTTCCAGCCCTCGGCAAGCTTGTGCGCCAGCAGCGTATCGATCTCGTCACGGCGGGCAGTGGCACCTTTGACCACATCGTCGAAGAAGGCGACTTCTGCCTTGGCATACTGGTCGCCTTCGATTTCCGCGCCAAGCCGATGCTGATGGAATTCATCCAGCAGCAGGGGCATCAATGTGCCTTCCATGTCGAGCTGGTACAACGCTTGAACAGCGGCGAGTCGAGCAGCAGAGCGGGCTTTCGAGCCGGACTTCATATCCCTAACCTTACTTCGATCGAGCGCGCATGGGCAGTAAGCCCTTCGGCATCGGCCAATTCTATCGCGGCCGGGCCAATTGCTTTGAGCGCGGCCTCATCCAACTCGACGAAACTGGTCCGCTTCATGAAATCAAGAACGGAAAGGCCTGACGAGAACCTGGCGCGACGCCCGGTCGGCAGAACATGATTCGGCCCGGCCACATAGTCTCCAACTGCCTCAGGCGTCATCCGGCCAAGGAAGACCGAACCGGCATGACGTATCTGCTTGAACAACTGATCTGGCTTGTCCGTTGCGATCTGAACATGTTCAGCGGCAAGCGCATTGGCGAGAGCGGGGGCCTCGTCAAGGCTGCCGACCTCGATAATCACGCCGTGCGTGTTCCAGCTTTCCGCAGCAACGCGCGCGGTCGGCAGCATCGCCAGCTCAACCCCGATCCGGTCTGCCACGGTGTCTGCAAACAGCGGATCATCGGTAATCAGGATGGACTGGGCGGCGGGATCGTGCTCGGCCTGGCTCAGCAGGTCCGCCGCAGTCCACTCCGGATCATTTTTGCCATCGGCGATCAGCAGGATTTCACTGGGTCCGGCGACCATGTCTATTCCGACAACCCCATAAAGCTGACGCTTGGCTTCAGCCACCCAAGCATTGCCTGGACCGGTGATGATATCGACCGGCGCGATCCGCTGCGTGCCGTACGCCAGTGCGGCGACAGCCTGGGCACCCCCGACGCGCCACACCTCATCAACCCCGGCAAGATGGGCCGCGGCAAGAACCAGTGGATTGACCTGCCCTTTCGGGGTCGGCGTAACCACCACCAGTCGCTCCACCCCGGCAACTTTGGCTGGAATGGCATTCATCAGGAGCGAGGAGGGGTACGAGGCGCGCCCGCCGGGAACGTATAGTCCGGCAGCATCCACCGCCCGCCACCTTGCCCCCATCCGCACGCCGAGTTCGTCGGTTTCATCGCGGTTCTTGGGGACTTGCTTCTCGTGAAAGGTGCGTATTCGCTGCGCGGCGAGTTCAAGCGCGGCCCGAAGATCGGGTTTGAGCGCGTCGAAGGCTTGTCGGCATTCATCGGCCGAGAATGTCCAGTCGGCATCGGCGGACAGGCGGTGCCCGTCCCACCGTGCGGTCAGGTCAACCAGCGCGGCGTCACCGCGGTGCTTCACGTCGTTCAGGATCACCTGAACATCGCGTGCGACGTCTTCACCGCTCTCACGGCGGTCTGCAACCAGTCGCCTGAATGCCTTGTCGAAGCCAGAGTCGCGAGTGTTGAGGCGCTGCATCATGCGGCCTTTTGTTCGGCGGCGATCGCCCTGAAACGTTCGACCAGAGCAGCAATCCTGTAATCGGTCTTCAGCGCGGCGCGATTGACGATAAGGCGGGCGGAAACATCGAGAATACGGCTGGCTTCCACCAACCCGTTGTCGATCAGCGTCTGTCCGGTGGACACCAGATCAACGATACGGCTGGCCAGACCGAGCCCCGGAGCAAGTTCCATCGCCCCGTTCAGTTTGACGACTTCGGCCTGGATACCCTGCCGTTCAAAATGCTTGCGGGTCAGGTGCGGGTATTTGCTGGCGACGCGCAAGTGACTGACGTGACCCGGCGGAGCTACTTGACCGGCCGGTTCGGCAACGCACAGACGGCAGTGGCCGATCGCCAGATCGACTGGGGCGTAGAGGTCCGGATAAGCAAATTCTTCCACCACGTCCGAGCCGACAATCCCGACCTGTGCCGCGCCATGCGCGACGAATGTCGCCACATCGAACGCCCGCACCCGGATGATGCGCATGTCACTGCCTTCGCAGGCAAAGGACAGCGCACGGTTCTTCTTGTCGTGGAAGCCCGGTTCGGGCACCACACCGGCGCGTGCCATCAGGGGCAGTGCCTCATCCAGGATGCGGCCCTTGGGCACGGCGAAGGTCAGCGCGTTTGGCATAGCGCGCCGCCCTTACGGTGCAGGGGCGCAAAGGGCAAGGAGGCTGCTGGTGAAGCGGGACTATCAGTTCGTCGATATCAACGCTGCCGGGCCTGGCATGGTCGCAGCGGCGTTTGATAATCAGGTGGCTTATTGCAGCGCGGCAAATGCACCGGTGACGGCGCGGATCGTAGCAGCGTTGCGGGATGTGATCGCCGGTGAGCAGGAAGGTACCCTGCTTGACCGGATCCGCAACTGGAGCGGTGCGCCGCTCGCCGATGCACTGCCACTCCGGATTGCTGGCGGTATTCACGCGTTGCATTTGCAAGGTATCGAACCGTCGCTGGCACCGATCTATGGCAACTTGCCGGGGGTCGATGATACTGGACTGATCGGCGCTGCTATCGCCGCCCATGAGGACCAGCTGCTGCCATGGCTTGATGGCCCACCGCAAACCAATGAAGCAGGCCGGTCGAGTAACTTCATCGCAGCCATGCTCTGGCTCGCCGACAAGCGATTGCCGCAACGGTTTGATTGCCTGGAAATAGGGTCGAGTGCTGGTATCAACCTGATGCTGGATCGCTATCACTATGATCTTGGCACCGTCGCGGTCGGTCCGGTGCCGGGAGCGATGCAGTTGAAGCCGGAATGGCGGGGCCCTGCGCCGCCTTGTCATCCGATTGCGATCGCCAGCGCCAGGGGCTGTGATGTCGCCCCGGTCGACCTGGCCGACCCGGCACAGGCACTGCGGCTGAAAGCCTATATCTGGCCCGAGCATCTCGAGCGGTTTGCCCGCATGGAGGTTGCAATCGCTGAAGCGTCGCGCAAGGCACCCGATCTGGTCCCGATGAACGCGGCCGATTTCATCGAAGCGGAACTGGCCAAACCGCAGGCGGCCGGCACGACCCGCATGCTGATGCACTCAATCGTGTGGCAGTATGTTCCTGCCGAGCAACAGGCGCGTGTAACAGCAGCCATGGAGCTTGCCGGTGCCCGCGCGACATCGGATCGCGCGCTGGCCTGGGTATCGCTTGAGGCCAACCGGGTAACGCATGTCCACGAGATGCAGGTGCGCTATTGGCCGGGCGGCGTTGAACCGCGTCTGGTCACCACGGCGCATCCACATGGCGCCTGGATCGCGTGGAGCGCCGGTGACGCACGGCCCTAGCGCTGTTTTCTGGCAGATTCCTTGGCCAGTCGCCGGGCGCGGCGACGTTCAAGCCGGTTGCGGATAATGCCGCCAAGGCGCCAGCCGCGGGCTTCCATTCGTTCCAGCCAACCGCCGTTGAAACTGCCCCACTCCCAAATCGCGATGACGGCAAACAGCAAGCTGGTTACTGAAAACAGCATCAATGAGGTTGGATGGGCGAACCATCCCCACAACCCGATCAAAACAGCGGCGACCATGCCATATTGGTGTGAAGCAGGAAACCACGGGTTTCCGCTCGATATCCGTTTGAAGCCGCCAAGGCCGCCCAGAAACAGCAGCGAACCAACCAGCACGACCAGCACGAAATCCTTGTGCGACGGCTCCATCGGATGCGCCATGACCAATTCGTCGCCCACCGCCAGGACCACGATTCCCGCCACGATCGGAATGTGCCAATAGGTGAAGGCCTGTCGCGCGATCAGGCCTGGCAAGGCGTGATTTTCGATATGGTGCGCCGCGCGCCGCGCGCCCATTTCGAAATAGAGCCACCACATCGCGAACGACCCGGCGAAGGCATTGACCAGCGCCAGGTTGAGGCCGGGCTGACGCTCAGCCCCCGCGTAGGTCGAGCCGATCAAAATCAGGCCTTCCCCCAGGGCGATGATGATGAACAGGCCGCAGCGTTCTGCCATATGTGATCCGGATACGCGCCAATCGGCAATGCTCGATCGGCCCAGGCCAGGCACCCACAGGAATACCATCGGACCCGTGTACTCGATTGCCAGCGCGGCGAGCCACAGCCCGATACGGGTATCCAGGCTGTCGCTCAGCGCGCCTGCCGCCCAGAGCGGTGCAGCGGCCGTAAACCACAAGGCCCCCCGGACCATGTTGCGGCCGCTGCCGGCTTCATCGCGGTCCATGGCCCAGGCGGTGAACAGGCACCGGCCGATCTGCAGCGCAGAGTACGCCAAGGTGAATTGCAGGCCATATTTGTCAAATGCATGTGGCAGCGCGGAAGACATAACCAGACTGAGCAACATTGCTGCCCCCAGCATTAGCCGCACCGGCGCGCGGTCGGGCTCAAGCCAGTTGGTGGCCCAGGTCGTCCACATCCACGCCCACCACACCGCAGCGAACAGGATTGCGGTCTTGAGCGCGCCAAGCCAGCTTAATTCACCCAGCAGAAAATGCGAAACCTGGGTTATCGCAAAAACGAATACCAGGTCGAAGAACAATTCCAGATTATTGACCGGGGCGTGGCCGCCGTGGTGATTGCGCAACAACGAGCGACGCTGCCGTGCTTCGGCAGCGGCAATGGCAGCGCCGATGTTCGGACGACGGAGGTCAGGCTGTGCGGGCAAGAAAATCATCCAGTGCTGCGTTGACCGCTTGCGGCGCTTCCCATGGAACGAAATGACCGGATTGCGGCACTTTTACCAAGGTCATATTTTCCACCCATTGCTCAAGCCCGGCAAGGTTCTCGGGCGGCAGGGCAAGATCCTCCATCGCCCAGATCACCAGCGTCGGGATGGTAAGAGCGGGAATCGGCGGGGGAGTGCGGTCAGCCGGAATAGCATAGGGCTCGTCCAGGCTTGGAACATACAGCGGGCTGGCACGATACCAGTTGAGCATGCCAAAGGCGGCATCGCGGTTTTCCCAATCTTGCAACAGCCTGGCGCGTTCCTCAGCCTCCATCGCATCGGTGGTGATTACCTTGCCATCGAACGCCTTCATCAGCATGCCCAGCAAACCATGGTCGCGGACCAGCGAGTCATTCTGCGTATCCCGGAAGGTGCGCATGTATTGGCTCGATTCGCGTTGGTGCCGATTGAGCCAGACCAGCCGAGCAAATCCTGCGGGATGCGGAGCATTGGCAATCACCGCGCGCGGTACACGGCCATTCATCTGCCCGGTCAACGCGACGCCCCAGGCGATCGCACCGCCCCAATCGTGGCCGATGATGGTGAACTGATCGATATCGAGCACATCCGCCAGTTCAAAGATGTCTCCGATCAGTTTGTCGGGGCTGTAACTGGCCACATCCTGCGGTTTTGACGAGCCGCGATAGCCCCGCTGATCCGGAGCAATGCAACGAAAGCGCCCCTGCAAATGCGCAATCTGGTGCCGCCAGGTGCGGTGGCTTTCCGGAAAGCCGTGCAGAAATATCAGGGGCGGACCGTCGCGCGGACCTTCGTCGATGTAGTCAAGCTCGATCCCGCTGGGCAGTTTGGCGCGCTTCATCGCTTTAACCCTCTGTCTTCATCCGTTCAGCATAGCCCGCCGCCATGAAGGCGCCGATCTGGTCGAGCAGCGCGTCCGGTGTTCGTTTGGTTTCGCCCATCATTTTCTCGGCCCCTTCGGCGATGATGATTTCGCGCGCGCCCGCCAGCATTTCCGAAATCATCTGGGCGACGGCAACGTCAGGATCGATCCCGTTGTCGATCGCCTTGTCCGACATGCCGCGCGCGGATCCATCGGCATTGAGCGCATTGCGGGATACGTTGGTTCGAACCGATCCAGGGTAGATGTTGTGGACCTGCAATCCCAGATGACCCACTTCCGCACGCAGGGCGTCGGCGTAACCGGCGATGCCGAACTTGGCCGCGCAATAGGCGGTGCGCATCGGCACGCCCACTTTTCCGGCAATTGAACTGATCATTGCAATCCTGCCGCTGCCACGTGCGATCATGTGGGGCAACACCGCCTGAGTCAGCGCAATCGGTGCAAGGAGGTCTACGCCGATGATCCGCTCATAGACTGCAAATGCGGTATCCACGGCAAGGGAACGCTGCGAGATTCCGGCATTATTGACCAGCAGGTCAATTCCGCCGGACCAATCCAGTGCCGTGTTCACCGCAGGCACGATCGCGTCGTGATCGGTGCTTTCAAAAGGCAGGACCAGCGCTGCTGCACAATCCGCCGCAACTTCTTCAAGCGCGGCGACATTGCGACCCGACAGGATCAGCCGGGAGCCCTGTTGAGCCAGGGCCCGAGCCATTGCCGCGCCGATTCCGGATGAAGCGCCCGTAATCCAGACGGCCTGTCCTGCAAAACTCATCATTCTCTCCCGGTGTCGCTGTTGGTCAGCGGAATTTGTGGCAGCGGTATGAATTCCTCCGCATCGCCCGGCACCGTGCCAAATCGACCGGTGCGCCAATCATCTTTGGCCTGATTTATCCGTTCGCGGCGCGAAGAAACGAAATTCCACCACACATGGCGTGGGCTGCCAAGCGAAGCACCGCCAAGCAGCATGACGCGTCCGCCGCCGCTGCTGTCAAGCCGCAGTGCCTGACCGGGAGCCAGTACCGCCAGCTCGTAGAGCCCGAGCTTTTGGTCATCAAGGCTCGCTTCGCCGCCAATCAGCATGACGGCGCGCTCATCTGCGTCCGGATCGAGTGGAATAGCACCACCGGGCGCGAGCAGAATTTCGGCGTAGATCGTAGGCGAGTGCTGCATTGTGGGTGCGGTCACTCCCCACAGACTACCCATTATCACACGGGCGCTGACGCAGGAATCCTCGACCAGCGGGAGGTCGGTTACCGCTTCGAATGCCGGGGCAATCTCCTCCTTGCCGTCCGGCAGCGCCAGCCAGGTCTGCATTCCGTAGAGTGGCTTTTCCCGGTCGCGTTCACTCGGCAAGCCGCGTTCTGAATGAACGATCCCGCTGCCGGCGGTCATCAGGTTGACCTGGCCGGGCCGGATCGTCGCGAACGTGCCCAGGCTATCGCGGTGGTCGATCGCTCCTTCCATCAACCAGGTGACAGTGGCGATCCCGATATGGGGGTGCGGCCGTACGTCCATCGCCACGCCCGGCGGCAGAATCGCAGGGCCGAACTGGTCGACGAAAACAAATGGCCCAACCATCGTGCGTTGCGGACTGGGCAACACCCGCCGCACCTGAAACGCACCCAGGTCATGCGTGACCGGCAGGATCGTTGCGTCGATAGTCATGCTGGTTCTCCTGGTACCCGCGCTTTGATGGCCAGTGCGTGGACCCGCTGGCCGGGAATGTCCCCCAGTGCACGGTTGACCATGCGCTGGCGCTCCAACCGGGAAATGCCCACAAATGCCGCGCTTTCCAACTCTATGGTGAAATGCGATTCGCCTGACCCATCGTCTCCGGCGTGGCCGTGATGTCGCGCGCTGTCGTTGGTTATGACAAGGCGGGTGGGGGAGAAGGCGGCAGTCAGCAACGCTTCCATTTCGATCGATAGGGGTGTGGTCATGGGTTTCCTTCTAACCGAACAATCGCCATGTGAAAGCGATGAAACATGATCGATTTCATGGCCGGGTTGGAAATGGGAACCAACAGTGCGAGCGGCCCGGCTGCGCCGAGGCGGGCGAATTTCGCGCGCCAGGGCCACGCGGATCAAGCTTTGACGGGCCGGGTGATTACCGCTGGTTCTGTCTTGATCACGTCCGGGAATTCAACGCCGGGTATGATTGGTTTGAAGGCATGACGACCGAGGAAATCGTCGCTGCGCAGAATCCGGTACACGGCTGGGACCGGCAGACCCGGGCCTTTTCCGCAACGGCTGGAATAGACGCTGCGCCGCGCTGGGCGGATTTCGCCGATCCGCTCGAAGCGATCAGCGCCCGCGCCAAGGCCCATCGCCCCCCACAGCGCGACGATGGCCGCCCGGTTACGCCCGATGAAAGGCGCGCGCTTGACGTGCTGGGGTTGCCGATCGAGGCAACGCGGCACGACCTGCGCAGCCGTTATTCGCAACTGGTGCGCAAATACCATCCCGATCGCAACGGCGGGGACCGCAGTCATGAAGCCCGGCTTCAGGCCGTGGTTGAAGCTTATCAGCTGTTGCGCAAAGCCGCGTTGTTCAGTGGATCCTGACGTGTGATATGGGAATCTCTTCGAGAAAGAACGTTTCGTTCGCCCCGGTCATGCCCTCCAGTCTGATCCGGAAAAGTCCCGCCAGGACGATGTTCTGATCGTATACCGTATCATGCAGCTGC
>JAFLDC010000052.1 GCA_017302775.1 Sphingomonadales bacterium | reverse complement strand
GCAAAGCCGTTTGGACGATGCATGACGTCGACACAGCGCCTCAGCCGCACGCCGCCACCGCCGACGCCCCTGTGGGAGCGGCGTAAGCCGCGACAAACCGCAGCAGCCCCACCTGTAGGAGCGCCGGGAGGCGCGACCGAACCACCGCAGACCTCAACCCCTGTCATCCCGGGCCAACGGCGAGGGATCTGCTTTTCCCTGCCCCATCACCCGGTACATCTACTTCCGCACCACCCCCAACACCTCCGACGCCGGCACCGTGATGCGCGGCAGATGCGGATCGGCGATGCCGCCCGGCGGCGCGATGTAGAACTGCGACCCGATCCGCGTCAGCACCTCGACATCCTCGAGCACGCCCATCTCCACACCCTCGCGGTGATCCGGTGTGCACACCCGCTCCGGCCAACCCGCATGCACGATGTCGCAGCCGCGCGTCGTCAGGACCAGATCGACGTGGCGCATCATCCCGAGGCCAAGCGTGTTGGCGGTCGCGTCGACGAGCAGGAGCGGAAGGCCGGAGTAAAGCAACAAGCCGCTGACCATCACCAATCGCGGCACCATCACGTGTTTCATCGGAACGCGGATCGAGATATACCAGATCCAGTGGACAAACGGCGTCAGCAGCGGCACGCAAATCGCAGATACCCAGAACCAGGGACCAGCGCCGCTGAAACCGTCGACCTTGGCGAACAGAAACAGCAGGAACGGCCATGCCGCGAGATACAACGTGAACAACAGCATCCATTGCCATGCGGGGTGCCGCAGGGCCAGCAGCCTGCGCCGCTGCGAGCCACTATCGATCAGGAAGAACAGCCACAAGAGCAATCCGGACGACATGGCGAAAAGCACGGCATAGACATTCGTCAGCGAAGTCAGCTTCCAGTACATCGCGGCGAATACGAGGCCAACGTAAATCGTCAGCGCCGCGATCGCGGCCGTCAGGAACGACAGGAACGACCCGGGCCGCATCGACACGCCGAGCACGCGACGACGCGCCGCCGACATCGGTTCGCACGAGACCCCCATTCGCGGCGACCGCAACGACTTCCGTGGCGACGCAGCCTGCTCGGTGTCGCGACGCACAGACGGCAGACTCCCCGGCGGCGGAAGGAACACCGAGGCGCGCACCCAGGTTGCGATCACCAACACCGGCAGCAACAGCAATCCCGAAAACGCGATCACGCCGGCTGCGAAGAACAACACGAACGCGCCCAGCACGGCGCCCAGATCGGCGAACGACAGCGACGGCAGGAAGCCGATCCGCCAGAAATGCAGCAACAGCAGGAACCCGCCACCGCCTGGGACCAGCCACTTCCAGTCGCTGCCGACCAACGTTCGTAGCATCGCGAGCAGAGAAGCGGTCGCATTAACTTGCTCTTCTGCAGGGCGATCCACCATCGCTGATTCCTTCATCGACATCGCGCCGATCAGAGCGCGCGAACCGGACCCTCGCGCGCGGCGAGAACGGGCTGATCCGGATTCTGCATCTGTTGCGACATCACCTTCTGATTCTGCAACTCACTCGCCTGTGCCTGCTGCAACGACTGCTCGACCGGGCGATTGATCGCTTCGTTCACGCTCATGTGCGCGACCCGATTGGCAGGATCATAAGGGTCCTGTCCCTGCACCAGGATGACGCGCGAACCGGCAGCGTGCTCAGTGCCCTGACAATTGAGCAGAAGATGATCCACCGAAGCAATGCCGCACTGTGTCGCCAGCGCATACAAACTCATTGTCATGCGCGAGTTGACATCGCCCTGCACACCACCGGCATTGACGCTCAGCGCTTCGACTCCCTGCGCGATGCTCGAATAAACCGCATTCCGGTGATGGCCGGCCATGCGGGGATCTCCGAGCTTCTGTTCGTTGTCGGCCAGCGTCCAGGGACTGCGCATGATTTCCCGATTGCGATTGGGATCATCCGGATGAAAGTCGTCGCGCATCCCGAGTCGCTGGAGGCGCACTGCCCGTGCGTCGTTCAATTCAGCGATAGTCGCAGGATCCTTCACTGCCGTGAAAACGGGAGGATCCATCCCGCCACCAGAAACCGTCGACCATCCATGACTCTTCTGAGAATAGACATGGTGGAAATTGACCGCTCCGATTACGTTCGGATTGGTATTTGGGAGCGACTGTGTCTCCAAAGTCCGAGCAGCAGTCACGTCCGAAAGATAGGAGGATGCGTCGAACCTGGAGTCGTTGTATCGGTACGCAGCGTCGCGCACTGTTCCTGCGCCCCTGTTAATGCCCAAATAGCTGTTGTCCAGCATCCCATCCCAGAGACGCTCGGCCTCATTTTCACCGCCGTGACGTCTCGCAGCATCCAGGAGCAGGCGGGGCGTCCATGCATTCGGATCGATTCCGTGTGAACGAAACGCGGCGTCATGCGATTGCTGCACGTACCTGACAGGCAAGTTCAGTGCAAGCTCCGGATGGCGCCCGTCGAGCATTTGCTCGCGTAGCTTGAAATCCTGCCGCATCAGGTCCACACCGAAATTCTGCCACTGACGTTCGCTCAAATGGTGACCGCCATGGCTCTTGGCATAGTTCTCCGCATATATGTTGGCCACGGCCCCGGGGACGTTGTCGTTTCGCACCACGCCCAAGGCAAGCAGCCCGTAACCATCATTGTCTTTATGTTGCGCGAGGTAGTTCCAGTACAATTCACGGTTTCCGTGATCCGCGTAGTACCGCAGGATTTCAAGCTCCTCTCGATTCAATCCGCTCATTCATCACTTCCTTGCCACTTTCAAAAAATAGCGACTCATGTCGCGCTAGCGGGACGCAGGGCGATCCGCCTTCGTCAAGAGAGTAGCGATTCCATTTTCGATTTCATGCCATTGCGGAAGATACAAACGCGCGTATCGCATGTATACGGCGATATCGTCGTTTAGCATGAAGGCATGGTCGCAAACTGCGATCGGGATGCCTTCTCCGTTTCCGGCCGGCCGGCCGTCGACCAGCCTCAGGCCGTCGTCGTAGCTACGGCGTGAGCAGCGGATGAAAGTCGATGCAATGCCCGCTGACGAATCGCCGATGAAACGATCCTGAAGATCGCCATGCTTGGGCGGATTTTCCGCCACGAAGTAGGGCTGAAGGCCATAGATAGGCTTACCGGGAATCCTCGGCGTATCGCCTCCGGCGGGGTCTGGCAACGCACCGGGCGGCGATTCCCCGAGCCAGAAGGACAAAACGCGCGAAGTCGGCACGCCATCCATACGCACTACCTCGACGGCCAGCATGCTGGCATGGTCGATACTTCCCGGAGCCGGCTCCACATCCACCGCCGAAAGCTCCGGCATGCGAAAGGCCAGTTCGAACCGCCGATCGCTCTCGGGCGCGATGCCGTAGCGGAACATCGCCGTCGGCAACCGGAAGCGATGGGCCCCGAGCCGGGCTTCGGAGATTTCGGCATCGCCACGCACCGAGGGCGGCGTACCGAGCACCGGCGACGCACAAGCCGCCGGCAAGCAGGCAAGGATGAACACGCACCACGCGGCGCGCCATACGACGCCTGCACATCGCACCGGCGCCGGGGACTTGTTCCGCCCGCCAGTCTTCGTCGACATCGACGCGGCACTCTCTCGTCCGGATACGATCGTCACTTCCATGCCTTCCTCTTTTTTGCCGATTCATCGCCAGGATCGCTGGCAGGTATGCACGCCTTACAACGATGCGTAGTACCGCCGCATCTTACCGGCCATCAGCACGCGTCGCTGCACGAGAAAGTCCTCATAATCGTCCGCTTCCATCCCGGGGAGCCCTGCGGGCAAGGCATGGCGCGCGAGATTCTCCCCGAGCGCCGCGCCCGTATCGATGTTGCCGTACTTCTTCTTGCCGCCCGCCAACTGTCCCGTCACTTCGGCGAAATACACCTTCGGCGCCTTCTTGCCGATGCCGATGTTGATCTCGGTCTGCATGTAGGCCATGTTCGCGATCTGGTTGTAGGACTTGCGCGACATCCCCGCCTGCTTGAGGTACTGCTTCGGGAAGATGTGGTGGATGTCGCCACGCAAGGCCACAAGATCTCGGACCAGGATGTCCCGGGACAGGAAGCCGGTGTCGTTCTCCCGCACTTGCGCGGCCACGAACGCCCAGAACAGCGGGCTGTTGGTCGTACTCTTGTTCAGCGATTCGACCAGCGACACCTCCCAGAACGCGTCCGAAAGCTGCCCCGCTTCGACCGTCGCCAGGAATTCCCCGAAATCGCGCGTCGCGATCGAGCGGATGTCCGACTCGAACTGGCTTTCAAACGATCCCGATGCGCGCTCGGTCAATATCGTCATCACGAACCAGCGGCGGACGTAGCGCTCGATGTCGTGGGGCTTGTAGCCCATGTCCTTCAATTTTAGAAACACGATGTAGGCGAAGTTGATCGCGTTCCTGGACCGGATCATGTGCTGCTCGATGAACCCCGCCGAGCGGATGATCATCAGGAAGCGTTTGAAGTTGGTCTCGTTCGACAACCGCAGGAAGCTCTCGCCGAGCCGGCGGAACGAGTCGCGGGCGATCTCCTGCTCGAAGATGCGCTTTTCGAAGTCGCGTCCCGACAACAGGCTGACGAGGTCGGCAAGCCTGCCGCGGTCGAATTCCGACGTGAACGCCACGCGCATCACGTCGACGTAGGTCGGGTCGTACAGGTCGTCCGACTCCTTGTGCATCCAGCGGATCGCCGGGTAGAAGGCGGTCTGGACGAAGTCCTTGTCGTTGGCCACCACGGCATCGTGGATCTCGGGCGCGATGGCCATGTGGCAGAAATAGTCGATCGCCTTGCGCAGGTTCGGGCCGTCGTAGGCGATCTCCGAGGCGATCTTGGACATCGCGAAGTCGGCCTGGCTCAACACCACGCCCTTGGAATTGATGCGGATGAAGATGTCGGTGACTTCCTCGATGTCGAGATCGTGCTCCAGCTCGATCATGCCGATCTGCCGCTTACCGATGTCGATGAGGTTGGTCAGGGACGATTCGACATGCGCCTCGTCCGCGGCGGGATTGGCCTGCATGTAGCCCTTGAAGGCATTGAGCAGGCTCACGGAACGATCGATCAGCGGCGAGATGTCGGCGATCCACGACCCATCGCTCCGGATCGCGGGATTGGACACTTCGAAGCGCTCGGTCGGCGGATGGAACGCGATGACGATGCGGCCTTTCTTGTAGTGCTTGTCCAGCACCTGCTCGCCCAGCACCGCTGCGCGCAGCGCAGTGATGCGCTGCTGGCCGTCGATGAGGATCTTCTTGCCCGCGGCAGTCTTGCCGTCCTTGGTCCGCACATCGGGATTGCGCCACGCGATGACATAGCCCACCGGATAGCCCTTGTAGAGCGAATCCATGAGGTCGCGCACGCGGGTCGCGGTCCACACGAACGGCCGCTGGATCTCGGGAATCGCGATCTCGCCGCTCTTCACCCACGCCAGCAGCGATTCCACCAGATACTGGTTGACCGAGTACTTCTGCTTCTGCATCGTCCTTGCCCCCCTGTGTTGTCTCGGGCGGCGACCGCGACGGCCGCCGCATGGTTCGTGCCCTAGCCGTCCTCGCGGATATCCAGCGCCGGCAGTGCGGCGACGATCTTCTGCGTTTCGAGGCTGACGGTGATGACGCGCTGGAAGAGTTCCAGCGGGTAGGCCGGGTTGCCCATGGTCTCGATGGCCCAGTCGTTGGCGTCGTTGACGATGCCGCTGGCCTTGTCGACGCGGACGGCCTGGCGTTCCATCACCCAGTCGAGGGCGGCCTTGCCGTTGACGACGTAGCCCCAGGCGGCGTCGGGGATGCCGCGCATGGTGATCTTCGCGTTGTAGATCACCACGCTGCGGTCGTCGACGTTCTTGCCGGTCTCGGGGTCCTTCTTCTTGCCGAACTTCATCTTCTCGACGCGGTAGTCGGTGTCGGCCAGCGGGCCCTTGGCCTCGATGGTCAGCGGGTACTTGTCGACCGTCTCGTAGTTGAGGTGCAGGTCCGCCAACGCGCGACCGGCCTTGCTGAAAGACCAGAAGTCGGCAGCGCTGCGCACGCGCGGGATGCGCGGCAGCTCCTTGCTCAGATTGTCGGCATAGCGCTCGCGGTAGTCCGGCGAATGCAGCAGGCCGTAGACGTAGTAGAAAAGGTCTTCCTTGCTGATGGTTTCGCCCGGATAGGCGGACTGGAAGTGGGCGAGGCCGGCGTCGGTGATGGCGTCGCGGCGACGAGGGCCATCGCTGATCTGATCAGAGAATAGGCCATCATCGGCTTTCTGTTCTACATCGTCGTAAAGGTAAAGGGGAAAGCATTGGATTTTGGCCGGCCCCTGAAGATCAGGAAGCGCATCGCTAATGAAGCATGCAAAATCAATCGTGGCTCCGATACCAACAGCCCAGATTACTCGATTCTCCGCCCTTCGATCGGAGAATATTCGCGGCACTTGATAAACCATCTCGTTGAAACGACGATTGAAATACAGCCACTGCCTTGTGAATGGCCGATAGATCGAAACAATCAAACAACTAGAATCAAATTTGTAAATTCGCCCCCTCCCCAAATCCTGCTTGAGCGCGCGCGTCCAGCTGATTTTCTTCGCATCAGCATCAATGAATCCATCCACACACTCTTGTCGCTTCTTGCCATCAAGTCCCGCATATTTTGCATTGAATCTCGCAACTTCCGAATTATAGAAGCCGATCATATTTGACATATTTTCGTCCAGCTTTTCCGAGCTGGCGTTGTAGACCCACGCATCGCGACCAGAAGCTATACCAAGCGAAAAGTTATCAAAAATCTTCTTTGCATCACCTTTTTTGTCGCCTAACACAATGAAATTCCCAAAACCACTATCGCGCTGCTTTAACCAATCACCATGCTCATCGGGCTTGACAATTCTCCAATCACGAATTCCAGCAACGCTACCGAAATCACTAACGCTTTTTAGCTTATCCTCACGACTAAGGTAATCGCCGATGTCGTGAAAGTTGATTTTTCCAATTTCAACAGCCTTCGGGTTTTTAACCAAAAGAGAAATCGCTATAGGCGCACGACTACCACTTCCGAATACCTTCCCCCCCTCCTTGCGTGACACCTCCCCACTAGTCCGCTGATTGCCGCGAAGATGAAAAATGTAAAGCGCAGAAAATTCTTCAGCCAAACACTTCCTCATTCCATCTTGGGAAGCGGCATCAAGAAAACCCGCATTGGTGACAAGCCCGATTACGCCCGCATTGCCAATACGATCGCTTGCCCAACGTATGGATCGAATGTAGCTGTCGTAAAGATTTCTGACTGATGTCATCTCAGAACGAGCAGCATAAGTCTCTTCAATTCGCCGATCTAATTCCGGATAATCAACATTCGCATTGTTGTCGTTGGCACTATCTTGACCGGCGGAATACGGCGGATTCCCCACGATCACCCGAATATCCAACTGCTTCTGCCGCTTCCGCCGCGTGCTGTTGTCCACCAGCAGCGCATCGACCAGATCCTCTTTTTCATACATCTGGAAGGTGTCGGTCAGGCAGATGCCCTCAAACGGCACGTAGTCACCACCGACGATGTCGTGGTAGGTCGCCTCGATGTTGATCGCGGCGATGTAGTACGCCAGCAGCACGATCTCGTTGGCGTGGATCTCGTGCTTGTACTTGTGCTTCAGCTGCTCGGGCGTGATCAGGCCGATCTGCATCAGCCGGGTGATGAAGGTGCCGGTGCCGGTGAACGGGTCGAGGATGTGCACGCCCTTGCTGCCGAGCGTTTCGCCGAACTCGGTCTGCAGGATGTGGTTGACGCTGCGCAGGATGAAGTCCACCACCTCCACCGGGGTGTAGACAATGCCCAGACGCTCGGTCATCTTCGGGAAGGCGTTGCGGAAGAACTTGTCGTACAGCTCGACCACGATCTTCTGCTTGCCCGCGGCGTTGTCGATGCCTTCGGCGCGCAGCTTCACGCTGTCGTAGAACTGCTGCAACGTGGACGCCTCCTTGTCGAGGTTCTGCGCTTCCAGCACGTCCAGCACGTTCTGCATGGCCAGCGACATCGGGTTGTGGCTGGCGAAGCTGTAGTCGGCGAACAGCGCCTCGAACACCGGTTTGGTGATCAGGTGCTGGGCCAGCATCTCGACAATCTCGGCGTCGGTGACCTTGTCGTTGAGGTCGTCGCGCAGTTCGGCGGCGAACTCGTCGAAGGCCTTGCGTGCGGCGACCTGCGCCGGGTCCTCGATCAGGGCCTTGATGCGGTCGATGTGCGTATTCGCGATTTTCGCGATGTCGTCGGCCCACTGCTCCCAGTGCCGGCGGTTGCCGCACTTCTCGACCACGCGGGCGTACAGCGCGCGCTCGATCTCGCCGACCTCGAAGGTCATCGCGATCTGGTCCGGCGCCGGACCGTACTTGGCTTCCGGTTCGCCGATGGTGCGTCCGCCCTTCGCCTTGTCGGCCTTGCTCACCTTCAGCGCCGCGGACTTGCGCTGCACGGTGTCGGCGATGGCGATCACCTCCATGCGACTGCGGTCCGGGCCGACCAGCTCCAGCTTGTTGACCATCGCGTCGAAGCGGTCGTCGTGCGAGCGCAGCGCCTGCAGCACCTGCCAGACCACGGCGTAGGTCTTGTTGTCGTTCAGCGCGACGTGCGGCTCCACGCCGGCCGGGATGACCACGGGCAGCACCACGTAGCCGCGCTGCTTGCCGGGCGCGTTGCGCATGACGCGGCCGACCGACTGCACCACGTCCACCTGCGAATTGCGCGGGGTGAGGAACAGCACGGCGTCCAGCGCCGGCACGTCCACGCCCTCGGACAGGCAGCGCACGTTGCTGAGGATGCGGCAGGTGTCGGGCGGCGTAGGCGCCTTCAGCCAGTCGAGCTTGGCCTCCTTCTCGCTGGCGCTCATGCCGCCGTCGACGTGCGCGGCCTCGCAGACGAGGCGGGCGCCGTCCTCGATGTCTTCCGCCTGCTGGTAGGCCTCGACCACGGCCTGGAACATGCCGGCGATTTCCTTCGAGCTGACCTTGTGGGCCTTGCCACCCGTGCCGGGCTCGATGACCTGGCAGAAGGCGACCGCGCGCTGCATCGGCTCGGGCGTGTCGCCGCCGTCCTCGGTCATGCCCAGCTTGGCAAGCGCCTTCCAGCAACCGACGATCTTCGCGGCATCGTCCACGCGCAGTTGGTTGTTCTCGTCGGCCAGCAGCTTCTGCAGGCGGCGGTTGATGTGGCTTTCCTCGACCGCCAGCACGATGACCTTGTAGTCGACCAGCAGGCCCCGCTTCACCGCCTCGGAGAAGGTGATGACGAACAGTTGCTTGCCGTACCAGTCCTCGTTGTCCATCGAATACAGCGCGACGTTGTCGCGCTCGGCCACGGCCTTGGCCGCGTCGCCGTAGATGCGCGGCGTGGCGGTCATGTACAGGCGCTTTGCGGCGCGGATGACGTTGCCGTCGTGGACGCGGATGAAGGCGCTTTCGCTTTCGTCCTCGAACTTGGCGCCAGTGGTGCGATGGGCTTCGTCGCAGACGATCAGGTCGAACGGCGGCAGACCGTGCTGCGCCTGCGCGTCGGCGATGACCTCGATCGAGTGGTAGGTGCTGTAGACCACGCTCATGTGGCCGGCGTCGTGGCGCTTGGCGACCTCGGCGGCGAGGCGGTCGGCCTTGGTGGTGGCCGGGTAGCGCAATTCGTGGAGCTGGGTCTGGACGGCGTCGTCGTCGGAACCCTTCCTGCGCTTCTTGCCGACCTCGGCATCGGAGCATACCGCGAAGTTGTGCAGCGGCGTTTCGCTTTCCTGCGTCCACTCGGTCAGCGTCTGCGACAGCAGCGACAGGCTGGGCACGAGGAACAGCACGCGACCGCCCTTGCCGGCCATGGCCTCGGCGATCTTGAGGCTGGTGAAGGTCTTGCCGGTGCCACAGGCCATGATCAGCTTGCCGCGCTCGGCGGCCTGCAGGCCGGCGGTGACGGCCTTGAGCGCGTTCTCCTGGTGCGGCCGCAGGGTCTTGCGTGGCTTCAGCGTGACCTCGGCCTTCGGCTGGTACTTCGACCAGTCGATGACGCTGTTTTCGAGGTCGTGCAGGTCGATGCGACTGACCGGGGTCTGCTGGTCACGCAGCGCGTCTTCGGCGTGCTCGCCCCAGTGGTCGGTGGTGGCGACGATCAGGCGATGGGTGAAGGGCTTCTTGCCGGAGGCGGTGAAGAAGCTGTCGATGTCCTTTTTCGACAGTTGGTGCGCCTCGGCGTAGAGCTTGCACTGGATGGCGTGGAATTCGTCGGTGCCCTGCGTTTTGGCGACGAGGTCGATGCCGGTGTCGCGGGCGTCGATGCCCTGCTGCTTCGCCCAGTCGGCCCAGGTCCAGACGTCGCTGTAGAGATCGCGGTAGGTGGGCTCGTGGCGCAGGTAGACCCGGATCAGTTCCTCGAAGTACGTGCCCTTTTCGCGTTCGGTCCGGGCGGCGTTCCGATAGGTGTTCAACAGGTCTTGCAGTGCGCTCATGCGACGGACGTCCTCGGTGCTGCGTGCGATGTTGCGCCGGCCATGGCCAGCCCGGGGATTTTGGCATGCCGCCCGGCGAAAGCACCCGTTGCTTCTGACAGGCGCGCGCCGACCACCACGGCGGAACAGCAGATCCCTCCGCCCGCTGCGCGGGCGTTCGGGATGACAGGCTGAAGGGCGGCGACGGGATGCATTGACCGGCCGCGGGCGGCGGGTCTAGAGTCGGCGCAGGTGCTGAACACACCTTCATTAGCTAGGCGGTACACCGCACCCGACAGGCAGGCGGTTTTTTTTGCGCCCGACGTTTCCGCACTTCCGCGTGCGGAGGGCGAGTGTCACCTGTGGTCGGGTGTCCGCAGCCATACAAGACCCGTGAGGGGAAAACTGCGGGCGGGCCTAGCACCGTGTTCAAGCACCCGGCCGCCCCCTCTGAACAAGGGGACGAAATCGACCATTTCGCTAGGACACCACAATGACCATTACTTCGCGCCCCACCGGCCGGCCGTCGCGCCGGTCGCCCGTGCCGTCGCCGCAGCCGGACATCCGCCGGCTCACGCTCACCTATTCCAGCTACCAGCACCGCCGCGACGGGTTCTGGGTCGGCAGTCGTCGGTTCCC
>JAFLDC010000518.1 GCA_017302775.1 Sphingomonadales bacterium | reverse complement strand
GGCAGTGCGCAATGCGCCGACATCCGATCCGGCCTGCGGTTCGGTCAGGTTCATCGTGCCGGACCATTCCCCGCTTACCAGCTTAGCCAGATACAACGATTTCTGCAGCGCGTTGCCATGGTGTGCGATCGATTCGATCGCCCCGACCGTCAGCATCGGCAAAAGGTTGAAGGCCATGTTTGCCGTGCCCAGGTTTTCCAGAACATTGGCCGCCAGGGTGAACGGCAAACCCTGCCCACCGTGCGCCGGATCGCCGGAAATGGCATTCCATCCCTGTTCGACATAAGCCCGATAGGCGGCGGCGAAACCTTCGGGCAGCGATACCGTGCCGTCACGCAGTCGTGCCCCTTCGAGATCGCCCTTGCGATTTAGCGGCGCCCATTCACCGGCGGCGAACTGGCCGATCCCTTCGACGATGGCCTCAACCATGTCGGGACTGGCGGCGGCGAACCGGTCATGGGCGGCAAGCTCTTCGATCCCGGCGTTGACCCGGATCGCTAGCACCTGATCGGCAGTGGGCGGCGTAAACTCCATGGCGCTTTTCCTTGGCTTTGTAGGCAACCGACTATAGCGGGAGTGCATGACGGGCAAGTCAGACCAGCCACGGATCGTTCCCGCCGATGCCGCCGGAATCGCCGAAGCCGCGCAGCGCCTGCGCGAAGGCGGGCTGGTCGCTGTGCCAACCGAGACGGTCTATGGCCTTGCCGCCCGGGCTGACCGAAGCGATGCCGTAGCGGCAATTTACCGCGCCAAGGGACGGCCGGACTTCAACCCGCTGATTGTCCATGTTCCCAGCCTTGCCAGTGCCGAGACGATCGCACGGTTTGATATGCGGGGTAAGGCACTGGCTGCGGCGTTCTGGCCGGGAGCGTTGACTATGGTTCTGCCGGTGCATCCGGCAGCGCGAATCGCTCCCGCTGTCACCGCCGGATTGTCGACGATTGCAGTGCGATGCCCCGCTCACCCGGTGATGCGCGCGGTCCTGGCTGAAAGCGGCCTGCCGCTTGCGGCGCCGTCGGCCAACCGTTCAGGCGGGGTTAGCCCGACCCGCGCCGATCACGTCGCCGCTTCGCTGGGGTCAGCGGTTGGCCTGGTGCTCGATGGCGGCCCGTGTCAGGCTGGCATCGAAAGCACGATAGTGGCCTTGCGACCCGATGGGTGGGAGGTACTGCGCCCCGGCCCCGTCACGGCCCAGCAGATCGCGGCGGTGCTGGGTGCGGGACTGGATGCAGCGCCGACCGGGCAGATCGAGGCGCCAGGGCAAATGGCCAGCCACTATGCCCCCGGCAAGCCGGTGCGTCTCGAAGCGATGTCGGCGGCTGACGAAGAATTCCTGATTGGCTTTGGCCCGGTTCGCGGGGTGATCAGCCTGTCCGACAGCGGCGACCTGGCCGAAGCCGCCGCGCGCCTTTATGATTGCCTGCATCAGGCCGCCGCCGCGCCGCAGCGGCGAATCGCAATCGCCCCGATTCCGCAGCAGGGAGTCGGAGTGGCGATCAATGATCGTTTGCGCCGGGCTGCCGCGTAATTCAATCAGGGTTCGAGCGGGTATTAGTCGGTTTCAGCAGGCAAAAAAGACCGGAGCTGGTCCATTTCAGCGCCGATTTCATCACGCCGGGTGCAGGCCTCAGCCTTGCCGGCGTCGCAGCGGCTCGCCTGCTTGCGCCACTCCCGTTCAAGCTTGCCATAGCGTTCTTCGCGTTTGCGCAGTTCACGGCCGCGCTTTTCATCGGCTTCGGACTGGCTGGTGGTGGCCATGTCGACCGCCTTTCCCGCGACGCGGACCGGCGCGGTCGCAACATCGACAATGGTGCCGACGCCGCAACCGCCAAGCGCCAGGACTGCCAGCAGGGGAAAGGACTTCGACCGCATCGGGTTGCTCCAAGGCTGGGTATGGCCATGGCAGCAAGCCGATTGCGGTAACCTGAACTGTCTGCGCGGCGCGATCAGGGTTTGGGCGGAGCGGGCGGCTCTGGCGCTGCCGGCGCGGTCGGCTCGTCTCGGTCCGCCTGCTGAACCGGGGATTCGCAGATCAGCTTGCCGGATCCCAGGGTGCTGACCGTGCAGCGGGCGCGGCCTTTTACCGTGACGCTGCCCGAACCCATGATGTTGGCGTCCACTTCTCCATCCGAGGCGAAGGTGGCATTGCCTGATCCGGCAATCGAAACGTCAGCCTTGTCAACCTTAAGGGCTTCCATCTGGCCCGATCCGCTGCCGGCTATCGTCATATCCAGTGCTTTGACCGCGCCGGCACCACGAAAATTGCCTGATCCGGCAATCGAAAGGTCAAGCGATTCCCCTGCCAGGGCCGTGGATTCGATCGTTCCGGAACCAGCCACCGTGACTTCGGCCTTGCTGGCCAGACTGCCGGTCTTGATCGTGCCGGATCCCGCCATGACAACCTCACGCGGGGCCGGCATCGTGACGTTGATGATGGCGACTTTGTCGCCCGAACCGAACATCTTGTCCTTGCGGTGGATCGACAGGGCGCCATCTTTCAGGCTGAA
>JAFLDC010000517.1 GCA_017302775.1 Sphingomonadales bacterium | reverse complement strand
CCGCAAGCTCCTCCGTCAGGTAGCTCGTATATTTGCAGCGAACGGGAGGCGTGCCATCCTTGCAAAACAGGATCGCCTCCCCCGATTGCAACTGCATCACGTCACGATAGAGGGTTCTTGCTCCAGAAACATAGTTCGTTGTCTCCAGTTCGAGGCAAGACGTCTCTTCGAGCACCAATCCTTGCGAATCGTCCAGATCGTATGGGGAATTTGAAACCTGTGGCGCGCCTGGTCCGGTGCGGTAGACGATCGGGTAACTGCGAACGCGGTCGACAAACGCAAGAACGTAGTTTGCGCTTTCCAGAATGCAGGCGAAGTGGCCCGGCCAAGCCTCGACCTTGCTCATCAGTCGCGGCAGATCGGGTCGTGTCTGATCGGCGGCTTCCAGCTCAGCGACGATGTCCGCCATGTTTCCCGGTGTCCCGGCCCAAGCCAACACGTGGCTCGGCCCCACCGACTCCTGCCAGCCGAAACGTGCCTGCAAACGCACCTGCCGCCCTCGCTGCCAGCTAGACATGGTCGTCACTTCCCGCGCCTGCAGGTTTGCCATCAAGGATATCGCCGTGAAACTTCAGCAGTGCCTGGTAGGCATGCTCGGCCACTTCGGGTTGCGGTTGTCGCGACGCATAAGTCTTCTCGAACCCGGGCACCGAAAAGGACACGTCAAGTTGAGCCTGACGCAGCGCCCGGCGCGAACGCGCAAGAACTTTGTCGTCGATCTCGCCGCCGAACAGCGATTCGATTGCCTGGCGGGTGCTCGGGTAATCGCTGGCAAAACGAACCGAGGGCAAGTGATTTACAACCTGGTGTCGGCCATAGGAAAGCACGGGTTTGCCATGATGGACGGCCTCAATGGCGGCGGTTCCGGTTATCGTCGCGACAACTGTCGCATGCTCGATCCAGTCCCAACTGGGCACCTGCGGATCCGCCCAGCAGGCATTGGGTATCCGTAGTATCCGTTCGTAATAGCGGCGTGAGCGAACGCCAAACGACAGCGGATGCTCCTTGATCACCAGCAGGGCATCGGCAGGCAATGCTTTGCTTATCCAACTGACCATCTCGATCGAGTTGTTGAATTCCGGGGAGACGCTGAGCAAGGCCACTTCCGGTTCAAGGTGCAGCGGGAAATAGACGATCCGCCGCCCCGCCAGATCCTCCGGACGCTTCCCATGTGCCGAGACAAAATTGTGGTTGGCAACGCTGGCAAACAACGAGGGCACCCAACCGAACAACGGGTAGGAATCCTCTTTGGCGCTTCCCTTGAGGAGACGATAGACATCCTTGACGACGATGCGCATCGCTTTGCGGAGCGCATCGGAATAGCTGAACCTGATTTTCGAGTGGTTAAGCTTCGATCCCGCTTCCTGTTCGTATGCGGACTCGTCCACGGTTCCTGTGCCAACGTCCGCAAGAAGTCGATGCTTGACTGCAGACACGTACTCCTGGCTCGAATACTCGGGACAATCGACCCAGAACAGGCGTGTTCCATACTTGATCAGGCCGGGTGCCAAATAGGGGATGTCCCTGCGGTGCGTGATCAGCCAGAGCGGCCGCAATATGGTTTGTGAAATCACCAAGTCGGGTTGTACGCGCTCGACCAGGCTTTCGTAATAGGCAATCTCGCCGACGATGCCGGCGTACTTTCTCGTCATGTCCCAGCCTGCCCGGCTGGCCATCGGATAACCGTCGATGTTCAGCAGATAGGCATGCCCCAGCGCGCGGTCCTGGGAGCAGAGCATGGCAAGGGTCTCGCCATAAGCGCCTTCCACCCGCAGGCTCTCGCGCAGCACCTCAGCACCGGTTCCGGGCGCGCTGCGCCGGAAGTCCATGACCTCGATTTCGATTCCGGGCAGACAGGGCCGCAGAACATCCGCGATGTCGGCCTTGAAGACCGCAATCTTGACGTCCGCGCTTTCCGCCAGGCGCTGTGCCAGAGAGATGAAGAAACCCTTCTGCTGGGTTCCAACCACGATCAATACCTTTTTTCTCGTCATCATCTCGGGGGGTTGTTGGTCGGGGATCCGAACGAATGAGCGTCCGCTATCGCGAGGCATGCGGCAGCAGCTCGTCGAGCAGACGATCCATGCATTCGCGCCGGTTGAGTGCACTGGTATCGAGCCGGATCGACGGATCGGTCGGCGTCTCGTAGGGCGCGGATACTCCAGTAAAGTCGGGGATCCGGCCCTGCCTGGCTTTTTCGTAAAGCCCCTTCGGGTCGCGTTGCTCGCAAATCTCGATCGGGGTGCTGAGATAGACCTCAACGTAGCGCTCCTCACCGATGATGCTCCGCGCGCCATCGCGATCGCGCCGGTAAGGCGAAATGAATGCCGAGATCACGATGAGCCCGGCGTCGTTCATCAGGCGCGCCACTTCCGCCACGCGACGAATGTTTTCCGTCCTGTCGTCAGCCGAAAAACCGAGGTCGCCGCACAGGCCGTGCCTGACGTTGTCGCCATCGAGAACAAAGGCCTTGAAGCCGCGATCGAGCAACTCGTATTCGAGATCATA
>JAFLDC010000516.1 GCA_017302775.1 Sphingomonadales bacterium | reverse complement strand
CGCCCTCCGTCTCGAAGACCACGCCACGCCCGATACGACAGTATTCACCAAGCGTCAGACGCCCGGTACCGACGAGATGTACAGGCCCATCGAACTGGGTGCTGGCCGGAATATGACCCCTGCACCGCATGCGCAGCCCCGCCAGACGATTTATCCGAAGGAGTAGCTCGACACCCGGTCTCGCAAGCAGTCTGAACGCACGAACCAGCAATTCAAGCACGTTAAGCAACACGACCTTCCATAGCGGCATCATTTCACGCTCACCGCACGCGCCATCGCATGCGACCCAAATTTTTCGATACTGGACGAAAGCTCATCCAGAAACTCACGGCAAAACAGCTCGATTGTGAGAAGTGCGCCTATCAGCGAGGACAGGTTTCTCTCTCCCCTTGTGTGCAGCGTCACGGCGTCCCGGATCAGATTCGCCGGTATCACACCGCGATCAAGCGTACGACGATCCAGCAGGATGCCTTCGATGTAGCCGCGCAAAGGCCCCCGCATCCAGCCGGCAAAGTCGCTGGGCGACTTGCCCGGGAATGGATCCGGCAGCCCAAGCCGTGAACAAGCTTCGGCGGCCCCCCGCTGCCCGGCCAGCGAACACCAGGTCATCCAGTAAGGCGCCGTGGCCGGCAGCATGGTTCGCTGATAGGGCGCCTTCGCCGATACCGGCGCATAACGCCTCATGACGTCAAGATAGAAGCGATGACGCTTGCGCCACTGGTGCGGGATAACGCGGATTGCGTCGATCAGATCGACGTCCATGAACGGCTGCCGGACAGACACTCTGGAGCGGAAGAGTTCACTGCCACAAGTGGTAATCCTTCGGACACGGTTATCGAGCAGGAATGCCATGGCTTTATCCATTGGAGATTCCCCGGCATAACCAAGATATGCTCGCCTGAACAAATCGCCAGCGATCTGCTGAAAAGGCAGGATTGCGTTGTGAGGCCAATGGCCGTCAAATCCGCTCCGCCGCCACTTCCAGATAGCCTCAGAACTTTCAGGAACGTTCCGGCTGCGCAGCCAGGCATCGGATATGAAGTTACCTCCCATTACGCCATCACCGGCGAATCCGTCCAGAAGCACGTCGTGGTGATGTGCCGCCAGTTCGCCAACGTAAGGCAGCACATGAAAATTGGTCGCCGGGATATGCCCTTCTGTTATCCAGACCCCGAGTTCACCAACGGATGAAAGATAGTCCGGAGAAAAGATGAACCGGTCGTGCTCCACCCCCAGTCTGTGAGCCGTTTCGGCAGCGTAGGACAAATCCCGACAGCCCGCGACGCCCCATGTGTAGGCTCGTGGCCGGGCGCCGCGCTGGCAGGCGAGGTCGAGCACGAATCGCGAATCCAGCCCGCCACTCAGTGGCACCGCCGGCGAATCGGAGTTGGCAATACACCTTGCTACCGATGTCTTCAGCGTCTCGCCCGCTCGTTCTACGGCATCGCCCCAGGAGAGTGCGTGATCCTCCTCGTAGCAGTACGTCCAATAGCGTTCGATGACCACCCCGGCGCGAGAGAGTGTCACGCGGCTTGCCGCGGGTATGGTCTCGATCCCGGCAACCAGAGTCCGGTTGCCGACAACCTCGCCGATCGACAGCATCGTGGCCACCGAATCCTGGTCGAGTTGTGGAGGCTCCGGAACCACCGCCAGAATGGCCTTGAGCTGGCTCGCGAACAAAATGGCAGTGCGATACCGGCAGACATACATCGGCAAGCTGCCGAAGTGATCGGAAATCAAGGTCAGTGTCGCGTGCTTCACGTCGTGAACCAGCGCGGAGTAGCTGCCGCGAAGACTCGCCAGATCGACCGCCTCGTCTGAACCGAAGCTTCGTCGCGCAATCTCGTCGTGCGTCGCTTTCGGCGAGCCCGCTATCGCATCCAGACGACCCACGACGGCATAGCGGTACTGCGCGGCATCTCCCGAAATCAGCCCGCTTCCGGAATGATCGACGATGCCGCCTCGCGCGGCGCCGAACTGACCCAGCATCTGCTGGCCTTTGCCCGCAAGCAGCCGCTGCAGCCGCGCGAGACCGACATCAATACCCTCGTCATCGACACCGCCAAGCTGCTGCGTCCGACGCTGGGCGAGCAGATCGAGATCGAGTCGGTGTTCGAAGACGAAGCCTGCTTTGCCACCGTCGATCCGAACCAGCTTGCCACGGCGCTGCTCAATCTCGCGCTGAATGCCCGCGATGCGATGCCGAGCGGCGGCAAGCTCATCCTGGAAACCGGCTACGCGGTGCTCGACGATACCTATGCCAGCAGCAACGAGGACGTCCGCCCAGGCCGCTATGCCCTGATCGCGGTGAGCGACACCGGGGTCGGGATCCCGCCCGATATTCTCGACAAGGTGTTCGACCCGTTCTTCACCTCGAAGGGCCCCGGCAAGGGAACCGGGCTCGGGCTCAGCATGGTCTACGGCTTCATCAAGCAGTCGAACGGCCACGTCCATCTGACGAGCGAGCTCGGGAAGGGCACCACGTTCAGGCTCTATTTGCCGCGCTCCGACGCGGCTGCC
>JAFLDC010000515.1 GCA_017302775.1 Sphingomonadales bacterium | reverse complement strand
GACTGGAAGCGATTGCCGCCGGGGAGGATTTCATCGAAGCGCTGCCAGATCATGAATTCGCCATCCCGCGCCATCTCGTTGCGGATGCAGGGATAATCGCGGTGGAGAACAGCCTTTCCCCTGAGCCTCAGCTGGACGTCACGGTAGAGCTCTTGCTGTTGGAAGATACCTGAACAGGCGACACCGCCTGATCTAAGCAATCGCTAGTACCCCCGAACCAGATCGACTTGCGATACCAACGGCTCCCGGCGGCGGAACCGGTCGAGATTGTCCAGAAACCGAGCCGCCGCCCGCTCAAACATCCGTTCCTGCGCCCGGCCTGACAAATGCATTGTAATCTGCGTGTTATCCAGCGCCCACAGCGGATGTTCTTGGGGCAGCGGCTCGGGCGTGGTGACATCCAGCAACGCCCCTCCGATCGTTCCGGCCGCAAGCGCTGCAGTCAACGCCGAGTGGTCGATCACCGAACCGCGCGCGATGTTGACGATGACGGCATCGGATTTCATCAGCGCCAGTTCTGGCGCACCGACCATGCCTTCTGTCTCCGCAGTGGCTGGAACCGAAATTATGATCCAGTCAAACTCACCCAATCGGCTTTGCCATTCGCCCGGACAGAGCGTATCGGGACCGGGCTGACGGCGGACCTTCGTGACTTCGACCGCAAAGGGCGCGAGCCGCCGCTCCACTTCCTGGCCGATCGCGCCGTAGCCAACGATCAACGCCCTGCTGCCAAACAGCTCGCGCTTTCCCGGCGAATCTCGCAGCCATTCGTGCCGGTCTTGGGCGCGCACAACCGCACGGTAGTCCTTTGCGTGGGCGAGCATCAGCATGACGACGTATTCGGCGATCGGGATGGCGTTAATCCCCGTTCCGTTGGTCAGTACAACACCGCGTTCTGTCAGCAGCTTGAGCGGGAAAGCCTCCACTCCGGCATAGACCGAATTAAGCCATTTGAGTCTGACGGCCTGTTGCATAGTCTGGTTCATGTCGGCTTTTGAATGCATGTCAAACCAGCCAATCTCGGCATACGGTGCCAGTGCAAACGCTTCTTCCTTGCTGGCATACCAGCGCGTTTCGACCCATCCGGGCAAGTTCGGCTGGACCAGCGGTTTCAACCTGGCGTTCAGCACGGCAACGGTCACCGCACGCTCCGGAAACTGCCGAGCATGGGCGGACGGTGCAAACATTCGGCAAAGCTGAACGGACGGACCCGCAGCGGCATCAGACCTGCGGCTTCAGGGTGGTTCGGATTGAGATAGACCACATTGGCCTCGGGCAAAACCTTGGAACGGATCGCAACGAGCAGCGAGGAACACGATGTCAGCCATTCGGCGACAAAAGCCTTGATCGCATCGTCATGATCGTCAGGCGCCTGCGCGGGGATAGCCTCTACCTCGGTCCAGCCAAGCACCAGATCATCAGGGGCGCCCGTCAAATCATGCAGATGATAACGCAGCGAAACCAGCACGGCGAGCCCAGCCTCGCTCGCCAGACTGACCACGGCGTGTCCGGGCGGAGCATAGCGGGCACCATGCAGTTCAGCCCCCCGGCCATCCAGCACCACAAATGGGGCACGGGTGAGCCGCCAGAGCTTCAAGACGAGAGTTTCCAGTCCCAGCCGAGCGGATCGCCGTCCATCACCTCAACCCCTTGTTCTGAGAGCTCATCGCGCAGGCGGTCAAGCGCGGCATAGTTCTGCTGCCCACGCAGTTCTTTTCGACGAGCAATCGCGGCATCAATTTGCTCGTCTGACAGCTGAGCATCTTTAGGGCGAATGCGCAGGTCGGTACGCTCCAGCGTCATCAAGCCCAAGCCAAGGACGCTTTCCATCACAGCGATCGCTGCCAGCTTCTCCCCGGCGTCAACCTTCTTCAGTCCGGCGACTTCTTCCAGCACGGTAAGCGCGACGGCCGTGTTGAGGTCGTCGGACACTGCTGCTTCGAACCGTTCCAGAAACGGCACGAGGCGCATGCCTGGCGTGGCGGCCGGTTCAGCTTGCCCACGCAGATTCGCGACGGCCATGACCAGACGTTTAAGCCGCACCAGCGCCGCACCCAGACCTTCCCAGCTGAATTCCAGCTCACCGCGGTAATGCGCCTGAAGGCACAGCATCCGGTAAGCGAGTGGATGATAGCCCTTATCAACCAGCAGCTGCAGCCGCAGGAACTCGCCGCTCGACTTGCTCATCTTGCCGCTGCGCTCGACGAGGAAATTGTTGTGCATCCAGATCTTCGCGCCCGAATTCATCGGGTTATCGAGGCCGTTCGTGCAGCAATAGGCTTGATTTTGCGCGATTTCATTGGGGTGATGGATTTCGCGATGGTCGATCCCGCCGGTGTGGATATCGAACGGAAAGCCGAGCAGGGCTTCGCCCATTACCGAACATTCAAGATGCCAGCCCGGCGCCCCTCGTCCCCACGGCGAATCCCATTCCATCTGGCGGGTTTCGCCCGGTGGGGTCTTGCGCCAGATCGCGAAATCGGCGGCGTTGCGCTTGCCTTCGACGGTTTCGATCCGTCCT
>JAFLDC010000514.1 GCA_017302775.1 Sphingomonadales bacterium | reverse complement strand
GATGGCCGCGAAGCGCAGACCTCGGTCGGCGGAAACTGAAGCCCGCCCGATTCGCGGGTTAAAAGGGGCTCGCCGTCCGGCGGGCCCTTTTTTGATTCACGCCGGGCCTGCTTCCGATACGGGCGCCATGTGCTGCACGGCGCTGACCAGCAGCTTGTCGATCTTGCGGCCATCCATGTCGACAACTTCAAACCGCCAGCCCTGATCGACGAAGTATTCCCCCTCGTGCGGCAGTTTTTTCATGACCGACAAGGCAAAGCCGGCAGCAGTGGCATAGTCGCGGTCTTCGGGCAGCTCGATCCCCAGCCGATCGGCCATGGCATCAGCCGGTAGCGAACCCGCCACCAACAGGCTGCCGTCCGCGCGCTCCACCACCATCGGTCCGTCGCCTTCATCGAGGTGGCTGGCAAAGTTGCCGACGATCGCATCCAGCAGATCCGCCGGGGTCACCACCCCCTCCAGGTGGCCGTATTCATCGTGAACCAGCGCCATCGCCACATCCGACTGTTGCAGCAGCCGCAGCGCGTCCATCGCGTCCAGCTGGTCGGGGATCACCTCGGCCTTCTTCATCAGCCGCGCCAGGTTGGGCTTGCGCCCGGCCAGCAGCACAGCCAGCACTTCCTTGACCTTGACCACACCGACGATGTTATCCGGACTGCCATCGGCCACCGGCAGCAGGGCATGCGGGCTGTCCTTGATCGCAGCACGAACCTCAGCCTCGGTGGCCTTGCGATCGATCGTATCCAGCTCGGTCCGGGGGGTCATCAATTCCCGCACCGGGCGGGTCGCCAGGCGCATGATCCCGGTCATGATCTGGCGCTCTTCCTCTTCGATCACGCCGGATCGGGTGGCTTCGGCAAATACCAGGTGCAGTTCCTCTGCCGTCAGGGCGTGTTCGCCCTTGGCCCGTACCCCCATCAACCGCAGCAGCAGCGCACTGGAGCGATCAAGCAGCCAGACAAATGGCGCAGTCACCCGCGAGACAACCGCCATGGGCAATGCAGCGACCATGGCGATCGGTTCAGCCGCGCGCAGCGCGACCTGTTTCGGCACCAGTTCACCCACCACCACACTGAAATAGGTAGTCAGGGCAATCACGATGGCAAAGCCCGCTTCCTCGCCAAACCGTTCAGGCAGGCCCAGGGCGATCAGGCGCTCGGCGGTCGGTCCGCCCAGGCTGGCTCCGGAATAGGCCCCGGCGATGATCCCGACCAAGGTGATCCCGATCTGCACGGTAGAGAGGAACTTGCCCGGGTCGGCGGCCAGCGCCAGCGCCGCAGCGGCACCGCGATGTCCCCGGTCCGCTGCCACCTTGAGCGTCCCGGTACGGGCTGAAACAATCGCCAGTTCCGACATCGCGAAAACGGCGTTGAGCAGGATCAAGCCTGCGATGATGAAAACGTCTGTCCAGGGAAATGGGGTCACGACCAAAGCTGCTAGCAGGTTTAGCCTGAAAGGCGAAGCGCGCAGTGGATTTCAGCCCGTCCGCCTTACCGCAGGGATGGAACCATCCAGGGGCTAATTCGTTGACATTGCGACTTGTCTGTTCTCATTCATGTTGGATCGGATAGGGTTAATACGGTTTCCTGTAACGGAAGGGGAAGAATGATGAACAAGACCCGCCTGCTCGCTTCGAGCTTCATGGCTGCCGCACTGCTGACCACCTCGGCCTGCGTGACCGACCCCAATACGGGTGAGAAGAAGATTTCGCGCACCGCGATCGGCGGGGTTGGCGGGGTGGTTGCCGGTGGTCTGCTGGGCGGCCTGATCGGTGGCAAGACCGGACGGATCGTCGGGGCCGGAATCGGCGGCGTCGCCGGTGCCGCAGTCGGTTACACCATGGACAAGCAGATCAAGCAGCTGAAGGAACAGACTGCCGGTTCGGGCGTGGACGTGACCGAAACCGACAACGGTCAGGCAATCCTGGTCAACCTGCCCGATGGCGTGACCTTTGACGTCGGCAGTGCCAGCCTCAAGCCCGCATTTCGCGATACGCTGGACAAGGTGGCGCAAAGCCTGATCGAATACCCCAACAGCCTGGTCGACGTTTACGGCCACACCGATTCGACCGGTTCGGACAGCTCCAACCAGACACTGTCTGAAAATCGCGCACGGACGGTGATGAATTACCTGATTTCGCGCGGGGTTCCGGCAGCGCGGATTCGCAGCCAAGGCTTTGGTGAAACCATGCCGGTGGCCGACAACGGCACGGTCGATGGCCGCGCCAAGAACCGCCGGGTCGAAATCAAGATCGTGCCGGTGACGCAGGAAGACGTGAACGCGGCGCGCGCTGCCCAGTAATCATACGGCGGTGAAATTGAAGGGGGGCTCGCCGGCAAAGCGGGCCCCTTTTCCCTGCGCGTCAGCCGTGCGCCGCCAGCTCTGCCGCACGGTCAGCCAGCCGGTCGACCACCGCCTGGTGAATCGGCGGGGCGCAAGCCAGCACACCGAACG
>JAFLDC010000513.1 GCA_017302775.1 Sphingomonadales bacterium | reverse complement strand
AAGAAACGGGCTGATCGGAAATAACGAAATGCGCCTTGCCATCGGCGGAGATGCCGACCGCATTGCGGATATGTAACGAAGTGCCGTTCGGGGCGATCTTGGGGTGCAATCCTCCCCCTATCAACAGCATGGGCCCCGATTGCGTCGCCATGGACGGCACAGGCCGGTGCAAGGCGGCATAGGCGTCAGCTGTGCGAACATGCCAGCCGTCCGCTTCGGCTGAAAACACACCGTTGGGCAGCAGGTGAAAGTTGCCCGTCCCGCTATTGCGATTAAGGGGCGTAAGCCGTTTGCCGTCAGCCACCGCCAGTCCGATGGGGTAGCCGGCTTCGTCATACATCCCGCCATTCATGGCAAAACCCACCTGCGCGCCGTGTTCGCCCCGCGCCTTTGCCAAAGCGGGAAGGCTCCGCAGGGCAGGGTCGATAACCAGCGTCACGCGGTCGCGCGCCGGATCGGCTGCGCAAACTGTGAACCTGGTGTTCTCGAACGCCAGCGACCGGCAGGGAGCATCTGCGACGATCGTTGTCGGCGCCCGATCGTCGCAGGCGACCAGCAGCGCAAGGATTACCGGCGTAAATCGCCTCAACCCGGTTTCCCGGCGAACCGATCACTGGCGCGGACCAGTCCGTCTGTGATCCCCGGTTCCGTGTACAGATGGCCGCCATCGGGGACAATCTGAAGCTCGACCTCGGGCCAGGCCTGCTTGAGCGCCCAGGCAGCGGCAGGCGGCGTGCAGCAATCGTGGCGCCCCTGGATGATGATCCCGGGGATACCCCGCAATTTACAGGCGTTACGCAGCAGTTGTTCCGGCTCCAGCCAGCAGTGGTGAGTAAAGTAGTGGTTTTCGATGCGGGCCACGGCCACTGCATGATCATCGGCGGTGAAATCTGCCATCATCTCCGGGTCGGGCAGCAGGGTAACCGTAACGCCTTCCCACATCGACCAGACCTTGGCGGCGGCCAGGCGCACGGCTTCGTTCGGACTGGTGAGGCGACGTTGATAGGCAGCCACAATGTCATCGCGTTCACTGGCAGGAATATGGCCGATGAACTCGTTCCATGCCTCTGGATAGAGCGCGCTTGCGCCATATTTGTAGAGCCAGTCATATTCAGCCTGACTCCCCAGGAATATCCCGCGCAGCACCAGTTCCGTTACCCGTTCGGGATGCGTTTGGGCATAGGCCAGGCTGAGCGTCGAGCCCCACGATCCACCGAACACCAGCCACCGGTCATGCCCGGCCATTTTCCGCAGTCGCTCAATATCGGCGACCAGATGCCAGGTCGTATTGTCCTCAAGACTGGCAAATGGCACCGAACGGCCGCAGCCACGCTGGTCGAACAGCAGCACATCGTATAGGTCCGGATCGAACTGGCGCCGCTGGCCCGGGCTTATGCCGCTGCCTGGTCCGCCATGCAGAAACACCGCTGGCTTGCCGCCGGGGGGTGCCGCATCGTTCCCAGTAGAGCGCGTGGCCATCGCCGACATCAAGCGTGCCCGAGGCATAGGGCTCGATCGGCGGGTAAAGGGTACGGCGCTCACTCACGGCTTGCCCGCCAGTAGCTTGGCCACGTCCTTTTTCCAGAACTTGGCCCAGGTGTGGGTGCCGTGTCCCTTGGTATCCCTGGTCGCGGGAATAAGAATAAAGCGTGCCCGCGGCATCAGTTTGGCATGTTTTTGGGCAAGCCCAAGTTCGGGTGGATTGATGAAGTCATCCCCTGAATTGATCCACAGTACCGGCACGGTAATCGTCTTCAGCAGCGGCAAGGGGTTATAGCTGCGCGACGAATCCAGCTGATAAATCTGGTCATTGGCGTCGAGGTCGTTCTTGGCGCGGGTCTTGTAGCTTTCGCGCAGATAGCCAACCGCGCCGTCGCGCGTCGGGTACTGGTCTTGCAGGGCAACCGGATTACCGCCCGCAATCATCGAGATATACCGGGCGGTGCGTAGCCCCTGTTCGGGCTGGTCCTTGTAATTGCCGCCGTCCCAGGCGGGATCGGCCTGAATTGCATCGATCGACATCTGCCGCCACATCCGGTTGCGACCGGCAATTTCCATCGCATTGCAAGCAAACGGTGCCAGACGCTGTGCAAATCCGGGATGTTCGGTTCCCCACACGAAGGCATGCATACAGCCCATCGACGTGCCGAGGATCAACTGCAGTTTGCTGACCTCCAGGCCTTCGAGCAACATCCGCTGCTGGGCATTCACCATGTCGCTGTAGTCATAGCGCGGGAAAGACATCTTGAGCCCATCGCTCGGCTTGGAGCTTTTGCCATGCCCGATATTGTCCGGCAGGATTACATACCACCGGGTGATGTCGAGTGGTTGACCTTTGCCATACAGCTCATCGGCGAACTGCGGTCGGAAAAACTGCCAGCCCGACCCGCCGGTGCCATGCAGGATCATCACCGCGTTCTCGACCTCACCCCCAGCATTGCGGCGCGGCGTGCCAAGCGTGGTGACATGCATCCGCACGTCCATCACTTCGCCGCTGGCAAAACGAAAGCCAGGTAACAGGACGTCAC
>JAFLDC010000512.1 GCA_017302775.1 Sphingomonadales bacterium | reverse complement strand
AACGGCCAGAACAAATTTGGTGCCACCCGCCTCGATCGCGCCGATCAGCCGCTGCGTCATTGCCGTCACTCCCTCACTCGCTGACGAGGTTGCACGGGCCAGGCCCGGTTTCAATCCATCCGCATACGAATTTGCGTTCAGACGGAATGCGCCGCCTGCAACGTATCGAGAACCAGCGTTGCATGCTTCCGTCGGCAAATCAGCAGGTCGGGCATAAAGGTATCGGCCTGGTTGTAGATCAGCGGTGTCCCGTCGATCCGGCTCGCATGAAGGCCATAGCCCAGCGCCACCGCCACCGGCGCGCAGTTGTCCCATTCATACTGGCCGCCTGAATGAAGGTAAATATCCGCCTCCCCCCTGACCACCGCCATAGCCTTGGCCCCGGCGCTGCCCATCGGAATTACTTCGGCATCCAGCGCTGCCGCCACCGCCACAGCTTCGGCCGCCGGACGGGTCCGGCTGACGACCATGCGCAGTCGTTCAGGAGCATCCGGGACCGGCTCGGGCCGGTCAGAGCGTAAGACCCGGCCTAAGGCTGGCAAAGCAACCGCCCCAACGGCCGGTTTACCCTGAACAGCCAGTGCGACATGAACCGCCCAGTCACTGCGTGCTTCGGAATACTCACGCGTGCCGTCGAGCGGATCCACGATCCACACCCGCTCAGCCTGCAGCCGCGCCAGGTTATCGCACTCTTCTTCGCTCAACACGCAATCGCCGGGGCGGTGTTGCTGCAAGGCCGCCATCAGAAAACCGTTGGCAATCCGATCACCCTCATCGCCCAGCGCCTTGCCGGAAAGCTGGCCTGCCCGCTGCAGATTCAGGAGCATGTTCCCCGCATCCCGAGCCAGCACCGCGGCCAATTCACCGTCGCTCAGATCACGGGCATCCACGATTCGCTCCTGTTGCCCAAGACCAGATCGACGATCCGCTCAGCCGCCTGTTCGGGACTTTCGCGAGTTGTGTCGATAGTAATTTCCGGATTTTGTGGCGCTTCATAGGGACTGTCGATCCCCGTGAAGTTCTTCAACGTACCTGCCCGCGCTTTCTTGTAGAGCCCCTTTACATCACGCCGCTCCGCCTCTTCCAATGGCGTATTAACGAAAATCTCGATGAACTCACCAGCCGGCAGTATGGCCCGCACCATCTCACGCTCGGCAGCGAAGGGGCTGATAAACGCGGTCAGCACGATCAACCCGGCGTCAGTCATCAGCTTCGCCACTTCACCCACGCGGCGAATATTCTCGATCCGGTCCGCTTCGGTAAAGCCCAGATCGCGATTGAGTCCATGGCGGACATTGTCGCCATCCAGCAGAAAGGTGTGATGCCCGGCTGCGTGGAGGCGTTTTTCCACCATATTGGCAATGGTCGATTTCCCGGAGCCGGACAGTCCAGTGAACCACAGCACAGCCGGCCGCTGATTCTTAAGCGCGGCGTGGGCGTTGCGGCTGACATCAAGCGCTTGCCAGTGAACATTCTGTGCCCGACGCAGGCTGAAATTGATCGTACCAGCAGCGACCGTTGCATTGGTCAGCTTGTCGATCAGTATGAACCCTCCGAGCGTACGGCTGGCGGTGTAGGGTTCAAACACCAGTGGTTTGTCAGTCGCCAGTTCGGCCACACCGATCGCGTTCAGATCCAGCGTTTTGGCCGCGAGATGGTCGAGCGTATTGACGTTGACGGTGTACTTGGGCTGCTGGAGCGTTGCCGACACGGTTTGCGTGCCGAGCTTGAGCCAGTAACCGCGGCCAACCTGCAGCGGGGCATCATCCATCCACACCACTGTCACTTCGAACTGGTCCGCGACCTCCGGCGGGGCATCGGCGGCCACGATGACATTGCCGCGAGAGCAGTCGATCTCGTCGGCCAGGCAGACCGTAACCGATTGGCCCGTCACGCCTTCATCCAGATCACCATCCCATGTGACCACGCGGGCAACGGTACTGGTCTTACCTGAAGGCAGTACCCGCACCGGATCGCCAGGTCTGACGCTGCCCGATGCAATTAGTCCCGAAAAGCCCCGAAAATCGAGATTGGGGCGGTTGACCCATTGTACCGGCAGGCGCAGTGGCTGGCCACGGTCCTCCGCTGACACCACCGTCACCGTTTCGAGATGATCGATCAGCGCCGGTCCGCTATACCACGGCGTGTTGGGAGACCGGGTGGTGATATTGTCCCCCTTGAAGCCTGAAATGGGCAGAGCGGTGAAATCGTCGATCCCGATGCTGCTGGCAAAGTCCGCATAATCTGCCACGATCCGGTCGAACACGGCCTGATCGTAGTCAACCAAATCCATTTTGTTGACCGCCAGCACCACATTGCGGATCCCAATCAGCTGGCACAGGTACGAATGCCGCCGGGTCTGAACCAGCACACCTTTGCGCGCATCGATCAGGATCACCGCAAGATCGGCGGTGCTGGCCCCGGTCACCATGTTGCGGGTGTACTGCTCATGCCCCGGACAGTCCGCCACGATGAACTTGCGCTTTTCCGTGTTGAAGAACCGGTACGCAACATCAATCGTAATGCCTT
>JAFLDC010000511.1 GCA_017302775.1 Sphingomonadales bacterium | reverse complement strand
TGTTCCTCGGTCTCATCTTCGCCGTCGTTCTCTTCGCCATCCTCACTGTCTGCCTCGGTCGGCGTTGCCTGGGTCAACTCCAGATGCTGCAACATATCAAGCGCGAGGTGCTGAAACGCCTCTTGATCATCGATCTGGCGAGACAACGCGGCAAAATCGCCGCCCGCGCGTTCGCCTATCCAGCTGCGCAACATATCCACACCCGGCTTGGCAACGTCAGGTACGGGCTCCCCGGTCAGATGCTCACGCAGCAGCAGGCCCAGCGCGGCCGGAATCGGAACGTCCTCAGGCTTAGTCGCACGGGCAATCGGATCGCCTCCGATCCGAAGGTCGTTCGCCGCCGACAGATTGGCCCGCATTCCCGCATAGGCCAATGACCCCAACGCCTCGTACCGCACCGCCTCAACCACATCATATGCCGCACGAGCCGTAGGTTCAGAAGGCGCGTTGCGGGCATGCAGGCCATCGTCGTGGTGACGAATCTTGAGCGCAAAACTGTCAGCAAAGCCGCGCGCTTCCATCGCTTGCCCAGCCGGTAAACTGCGCCCTGGCATCGGTAGCCGCATATTCTTGCCGTTGACCACCGGGTTGTCGGCAGTCCACGCCACCTCCACCTCAGGCTCATGCGCGATCGCCCGGCTGGCGCCGGTCAACACGCTCTTGAAGCGATCAAGGGGAGATTCATCTGCCATCGAACTACGCAAACCCGTTGGAGTGCGGCAACCAGTCCTAACCGTATCTTGGCGCCGGAAACAAGGCCCCTACCAGAACGATGATTGCCCTAGATTGCCTGCCCGGTCTTGGCCCAGTCCGCCAGAAAGCCTTCTATGCCCTTGTCCGTCAACACGTGCTTGAACAGGCCCTTGATGACTGATGGCGGGGCAGTCATTACGTCAGCGCCGATCTTAGCGGCCTGTAAAACGTGAATACCGTGGCGGACTGAAGCAACAAGGATTTCGGTACGATAATCATAGTTGTCATAGATCAGGCGAATATCACTGATCAGGTCCATGCCGTCCCAGCCATTGTCGTCGTGCCGCCCGACAAACGGCGAAACGAAGGTCGCCCCGGCTTTCGCCGCCAGCAATGCCTGGTTTGCAGAAAAGCACAGGGTGACGTTGACCATGGTCCCGTCACCGGTCAACTTCTTGCAGGTCTTCAGTCCGTCGATGGTCAGCGGTACTTTGATGCAGACGTTGTCGGCAATCTTGCGCAGCACTTCGGCCTCACGCATCATCCCTTCGTGATCCAGCGCAACCACTTCCGCGCTGACCGGCCCGTCGACGATACCGCAGATCTCGCGAGTGACCTCCATAAAGTCGCGGCCTGATTTCATGATCAGGCTGGGGTTGGTTGTCACCCCATCCAGCAATCCGGTTTCCGCCAGCTCTTTGATGTCAGCGATTTCGGCAGTGTCGGCAAAGAATTTCACGTCAGGCTCCTGCAGGCGATTCAGCGCGGCTAGTGGCATGGATTTCCGGTGCGGCCTAGCCTCTGATCACAGTATCTTGAATACCCCGATGAGCAGTGGATCGTTGGTGCTTTGCGGATTGGCCCGAATCGCGCTTTCCTCGGCGCCCATTTGGTACCAGATCGAGTTGTCGGCGCGATTGGCCACAGCCTGCGCCATCGAACCGACATCCACGCCGGACAGTGCGCGGATCGCTTGCCCCAGGATGGGATCGCGCGACACCCGCAAAGCATCGCTCAAACCCGGAATCATGGCATTGATAAGCGCCGGCCCCATCGCCCCGCGCAGCCAAGTGGTGCCTGCCGTTGGTCCGCCCTTCACCAGCCCAACCGCGTCGGCGATCGAGACATTGCGGATCGCGTCGTAGACGACCGGCGCAGCCCGTTCGGCACCCTTTTCAGCGACGACATTGAGCTGACGCTGCAACTGCTGCTTGAATACGGTGGAAGTGAGCAGCGAACGCAACCCACCGGCGCTGCCGCTGAAAAGTTCAGGCAGATCAAAGCGTGCCACTTCGCTGTCCCAGAAGCCACCCGGAGCGGTAAGCTTGGCAAAGGCGTTCTGCGCCGACAGATTCAACAAGCGGCGGATTGCCTCAACCATCGAAAATCCACCAAGCGATTGGCACCCCGGCAACAGCAGAACTCCGCCAGCCAGCCCCCCGGCCAAAACACTGCGCCGCGCCAGCGGCTTGCTGATGAGATTTTCCATCGGTCCCCTGCTCCTTGTTGCGCGGGGGCTGTCACCCGCCGCGGAATGCCGCCATAGAAGGCTTGGCCATGACCCGTATCCGACTCCTCGTCTTCAACCCGGCTCTGCCGGTTCTAGACTATCGCCTTCCCGCAGGAATGGCGATTGAATTCGGTCAACTCGTGATTGCTCCGCTTGGGCCGCGCCATGTGCTGGGGATCGTTTGGGAACCGGAGCGGCTGGGCGGCGAGGAAGTGGCGGCGGCCAAGCTCCGCCCGATCCTAGAAGTGCTGCCGGTCCCTCCCCTGTCTGCCCCGCTGCGGCGCCTGATCGAATGGTGCGCGGAATACTATGTTGCGCCGATCAACA
>JAFLDC010000510.1 GCA_017302775.1 Sphingomonadales bacterium | reverse complement strand
GTCGAACCTTATGTTCTCGACAAGGCATCTGAGCCGTCAAAGGAAGCGCGCCGCGCCGTCCTGGGGGCAGTTTGGGAAGAGTGGAAGGCCGATGTCGCCAAGGCACGTCCCAAGGCCAACCTGGCGCTGATCACGACGGACCCTGCTGCCTGGCTCGCGGCATCCAAGGGCGACGCCGCGCAGGCTGCACTTGCCGCCGGACTGGTCGACAAATTGGGCGACGAGGTCGCGTTTGGTGAACGGGTCAGGCAGATCGTCGGCGAAGACAGTCTTGACGAGCGTGCTGGCAGCTTTGCACACAACCGGCCCGATACCCTGCTGGCCGCCCATGCCGAGGATGCTGACGGTGATGCCGTGGCGGTTGTTACCGTCGCGGGCGAAATCGTTGATGGAAAGGCCGGTCCCGGCGTTGCCGGGGGTGAGCGAATCGCCCGGTTGATCGACAAGGCGAACGCCGATGAGGCCAAGGCGTTAGTGCTTCGGGTCGATTCGCCAGGAGGGTCTGTGTTCGCTTCCGAACAGATCCGGCTGGCGCTCGAAAGGTTCAAGGCCAAGGGAAATCGTCCGGTGGTTGTCTCGATGGCCAACGTGGCGGCCAGCGGCGGCTATTGGGTGTCCACGCCTGCCAATCGGATATTCGCCCAGCCTGGCACCATTACCGGCTCGATCGGGATTTTCGCGATCCTGCCCAGCTTTGAAAAGACCCTGGCCAACTACGGCGTCAACGCTGACGGGGTCGGAACCACGCCTCTGTCTGGCCAGCCCGATGTTGTGGGTGGCTTCTCACCCGCGACCGAATCGATGATCCAGGCCAATATCGAAAGCAATTACGGACGGTTTCTGGGGCTCGTCAGCAAGGCGCGTGGCAAGACGCCGGAACAGATCGACGCGATCGCGCAAGGACGCGTCTGGGATGGCGGCACTGCGCGTCAGAACGGGTTGGTCGACCAGTTCGGGGGAATGCCGGAAGCGCTCGCTTTTGCGGCCAATGCGGCCAAACTGGAAAGCTGGCATCCTGAATACTACGGGACTGACAAGGATCCCTATGCCTCACTGCTGGAGCGGTTTGGGGGTGATGACGATGAAGAGGCTGAACCTGCGGCAACCGATTTTGTCGGCCTGGTTGCATTGCAACAGCGCGGCCAATTGAAGGCGGGTCTTGTTGAATTGACCCGGCTGGGGCAGGTCCGTGGGGCCCAGGCCTATTGCCTGGACTGTCCGGTTCCATCGGTTGCATCGGCAGCCGAGACAGGCGGCAGCTGGCTTGCCACGCTGATTGGTGTGCTGGGCTTGCGCTGAAGTGCGCGCCTAACGCTTGCCCTTTGGCGCTGCGACCACTAAGGGCCACGCCTTGATTCACACTTCGTCGGGCTTGCGGGCGTGGCGGAACTGGTAGACGCGCTGGTTTTAGGTACCAGTATCGTAAGATGTGGGGGTTCGAGTCCCTTCGCCCGCACCAGGTCCGCGCCGGCCGCTCCGCCGAGGCGGATGCAGTTGTATAGAAGGCTTCCATTGTCATGCAGATTGTCGAGACCACCAATGAGGGTTTGAAGCGCGCCTATTCGGTGACGATTCCGGCGAAGGAAATCGCCTCGCGGATCGAAGGCGAAGTCGCCAAGATCGCGCCGCAGGTACGTATGCCTGGCTTCCGCCCCGGCAAGGTTCCGGCCAATCTGGTCAAGAAGATGCACGGCCCGGCACTGCATCAGGAAGCGCTCAACACCACAGTGCGCGAAGCGATCGACAAAGTCATTGCCGACAACAAGCTGCGCCCCGCCATGCAGCCGCAAATCGCCCTGGGCGAAGGTTATGAAGAAGGCCAGGATGCAAAGCTGACGGTCGATCTGGAAATCCTGCCGACGGTGCCGACCCCGTCGCTGGATGGCCTGAAACTGGAAAAGCTGATCGTGCCGGTGGCGGACGCGGAAGTGGACGAGCAACTGGCCAAGCTGGCCGCTGGCGCCAAGAGCTTCGTGGATGCCAAGAAGGGCAAGAAGGCGGAAAATGGTGACCAGCTGATCATCGATTTCGTCGGCAAGCTGGACGGTGTTGCCTTTGACGGTGGCACTGCATCGGACACCGCGCTCGAACTGGGCGCAGGCCGGTTCATCCCCGGCTTCGAAGAGCAGCTGGTGGGTGCCAAGGCCGGTCACGAAAAGACCATTACCGTCACTTTCCCGGCCGACTATCCCGCGGCGGAGCTCAAGGGTAAGGACGCAACCTTCGACATCACCGTCAAGGCGGTGAAGGTTCCCGGCGAGACCAAGGTTGATGATGATTTCGCCAAGTCGCTTGGGCTGACCGATCTGGCCCAGCTCACCGGGCTGCTGCGCGGCCAGCTCGAGCAGGAAAGCGCCGGGCTGACCCGCACCCAAATGAAGCGTGCACTGCTCGATTTGCTTGCTGCGGGCCATGATTTTGATGTCCCGCCAAGCATGGTTGAAGCTGAATTCCAGCAGATCTGGGCCCAGCTGCAGCAGGAAGCGCAGAACGAACCCGATCCGGCCGCTGCGCTGAAGGAGATCGAGGACGAGAA
>JAFLDC010000051.1 GCA_017302775.1 Sphingomonadales bacterium | reverse complement strand
GCCATGAAGGATATGACTTTCAACCTCCGTCAAAGCCTTGCGCTGCTGGGCTCCGGCGCTGCCTCGCTTGCCCTCTCGAGCTGTCAACGGCCGCTTGGCACCCCCGCTCCGGCGGGTGCAGTGCAATATCTTGACGATCTGGCATGGCGGATGCTTGCGCTTTCTCCCGAAGGCGCAACTTCGCTTGGTATCGACAAGGGCGAACATGCCGGTCTGCGCGGCAAATTGAGCGACCGCTCGGCTGCCGGGCAAGCGCAAGTCGTTGCCCTCCTGCGCGACGGTCTGCGCGGTGCGGCGCGGTTCGAGGGCACGGCGCTCGACCCCGCCACTCACACCAGCCTCGCTGTGGTCAAAAGTGCCTTTTCGGTTGCTCTGGATGGATTCGCCCTGCCTTATGGCGACGTCGCGGTCGGCGGGTGGCGCAACACGCCCTATGTCGTCATTCAGAATGTCGGGGCTTATCTCGATGTTCCGCGCTTCCTCGATAGCGAGCATCCTGCAGACGACCCCGATTCCGGATCAACCTATTGGGCGCGGTTGCAACAATTCCCGGATGTTCTGGATGGCGAGTTGGAACGGATCATCGCAGCCCGCGGCAAATGCCTCGTGCCGCCTGCGTTTCTGCTCGACAAGACCCTGAAGCAACTTGACCTGACCATCGCCGATGCACGTAACGACGGCGGTGGCCTTTACGCGGGCTGGTCACGCCGCTCAGCCAAGATCATTCAAAACGGATCGGGCGCTCATGCTGCTGCGGTGCATGACCTGATTTCTGCCAGGGTCATACCGGCGCTTGAACGCCAACGAGCGGAGATTGCCGCCCAGCGCGCATTGGCAAGCATGGATGCCGGCCTGTGGGCGCGTCCGCACGGCGATGAATGGTACGCCTGGGGCCTGCGCGCCAGCACCACTACCACCCGTACGCCAGACGAAGTCCATCAGATGGGGCTTGAATCGGTCAAGGAACTGAACGCCCGGATGGACCCGATCCTGCGGAGCCTGGGCTATACCAAGGGTACCGTGGGCGAGCGGATGGCCGCTTTGGGAACCGATCCGCGTTTCCAGTTCCCCAACACCGATGCCGGACGCGCCGAAGTGATCGCCACCATGCAGGGCAAGATCGACTTCATCCGCGCCAGGCTGCCGCAAGCATTCCGCACGCTGGTTCGGGGCAATCTTGAAATCCGCCGCCTGCCGCTTGCCGAAGAAGCCGGCGCGCCCGGTGCCTATGGCGGAGCGGGGTCGATCGACGGTACCGTTCCCGGCAAGATCTGGCTTAACCTGGGCGATGTCAGCCGGCACAGCCGCTACTCGGTTGCCACGCTGGCGTTCCATGAGGGCATTCCCGGTCACGTCTGGCAAGGCGAATATGCCAACCGCTTGCCTTTGATCCGTACCCTGCTGGCGTTCAACGCCTATTCGGAAGGCTGGGCGCTTTATTCCGAAACGCTGGGTGACGAGCTGGGCGCTTACGAAGGTGATCCGGTCGGCCAGCTCGGTTACCTGCAATCCATCGCGTTTCGTGCCTGCCGACTTGTCGTCGACACCGGGCTGCATGCGAAGCGCTGGACCCGCGACCAGGCGGTTCAGTGGTTTGCCAGCACCAACGGCTCGGGCCTTGCCGAAGTTGCGCCCGAAGTGGATCGCTATTGCTCCTGGCCAGGGCAGGCCTGTGGCTACAAGATGGGCCACACTGAAATTCTGGCGCTGCGCAATAGGGCCCGCTCGGCGCTAGGCGAAAAATATGACCTGCGCGACTTCAACGACGCCGTGGTGACCGGCGGCAATGTTCCGCTCGATGTGCTGGGGCAGAATGTGGACCGCTACATTGCTGAAAAGTCAGCGCGCTGATCGGTGTTCGTTTGCACTTCACCTGTCCTGCAAAACTGTTAGTCAGGGACCACAGGGGGAAGGCGGCTCAACCGAGTCGTCCCCGCATGTTCAGGAGTCGCATACAATGGGTTTCTTCAGCAAAATCAAAGATGCCATCTTCGGCAGCAAGGCCGAAGCCGCTACCCCGGCAGCAGATCCGGCCGCCGCTCCGGTAGCCGAAGCGGCGCCCGTCGCCGCCCCGGTCGATGTGGCCGCTTCGCTTGCCGCGATGCCGGGTGCCGATGGTCTGAACTGGCGCGGCTCGATTGTTGACCTGATGAAGCTGGTCGGCATCGATTCAAGCTATGAAAACCGTAAGGAGCTGGCCATCGAACTGGGTGACAGCAACTACTCCGGTTCCGCCGAAGACAACATCGCGCTGCATAAGGCGGTGATGAAGGCGCTGGCCGACAACGGCGGCAGCGTACCGGCCGAACTGCTCGACTAAGCGCTGGATCCTATATGAACAGGGCTCCGAACCACGCGGTTCGGAGCCCTTTTTCATTCTGCTGAAGCAATAATGCTTACTTCTTGCCGAACAGCCCCGAAGCCAGCCCGGCAAGGTCGTTGAGCGGATTACCGTCACCATCGCGGTCCAGCTGGCTCAGCAGGCCTGAGGCGATCGGATTGTCCTTCAACATCTGCGCGTACTGACCCAGCGAACCTTCACCGCCGATCTGCTCGACGATCTGATTGAGTGTACCGGTATCAAGCCCGGTCTTGGCTGCAGCGCCCGCGATCGTATCGCCCGGCTCCTCATGCGATTGCCCCAGCGCGGCGATTGCCTTTTCCGCCACTTCAGCCGGAATACCAAGCTTGCTGGCCATGTTGCCGACATCGGCATGATTGCCAACCTGGCCGAGGATGCTGTCAAAAATTCCCATTGTGCGACTCCTTGAAAGAATGCGCGGACTATGGAGCACCGCTGCGACGACGCAAGCTCAAGTTACGGCCAGATCAGGCTCTACCCAGCCGCGCCGGGCAGCTACCGAAAATAGCCGTTCACGGGAATAGATGGTCAACGGCCAGCCGCGATCGCCTGTCGGACTGATCAGCAGCGCATTCACGATTTGCAGCAGATCGCCGCTCTGGGTTGTGGCAACGAAGTCCCGCACCCCCCGGATATAGAGCTGGGTCAGTGTCTCATGATAGCCGGTGTGATCGTCGTTCACTCCGCCCTGCGCCACGTTGTAGCTACTGATGATACCCGGCAGATCGCTTTCGGGTGCAATGTCCGGTCGTTCGATCAACAGCCAGACGCAGGCAGCAAGATGTGCCTCATGCGTCCACTCAGCCTTGGGCAAGCTACAGTCGAGCAACCCCAACCCGACGCGGCGGACCGCATCGGCCGAAGGAAACAGGCGGATCGGATGGTCATTCATGAATGGAAACTCCGGGTCAAAGGCAACCCGGAGTTTCCGGGTCAGGTCAGGCCGCCTTGGGCGCGCTTGCCAGTACGCCCTGATCGACGTGGTCGGCGAACTGGGCAAAGTTGGCTACAAACTTGCCGACCAGTTCGCGCGCGGTCTGATCATATTCCTGCGGATCGGCCCAGGCACCGCGCGGATCTAGCAGAGCGGTGTCTACTCCGGCAACAGCAACAGGCACTTCGAAGCCGAAGTTCGGATCTTTCTTGAACTCGGCATTGTTCAGGCTGCCGTCCAGCGCTGCGTTCAGCAACGCGCGGGTCGCCTTGATCGGCATCCGCTTGATGCCCGGCATGGTTGCCTTGCCCCCGGACCAGCCGGTGTTGACCAGCCAGCACTTGACCCCGCCCTTGGCGATCCGCTCCTTGAGCAGGTTACCATAGACAGACGGGTGGCGCGGCATGAATGGCGCGCCAAAGCAGGTGCTGAAGGTCGCTTCGGGTTCGGTTACACCGATTTCCGTCCCTGCCACGCGGGCAGTGTAGCCCGACAGGAAATGATACATCGCCTGATCCGGGGTCAACCGCGCGATCGGCGGCAGCACGCCGTAAGCGTCAGCAGTCAGGAAGATAATATTCTGCGGAACCGGCCCCAGGTTGTCCTTGCTGGCGTTCGGGATGAATTCGATCGGATAGGATCCGCGGCTGTTCTCGGCCAGGCTGGCGTCGTCCAGATCGATCTCACGCGTATCGGGATCGATCACCACGTTTTCCAGGATCGTCCCGAACCGCTTGGTCGTGGCGAAGATTTCCGGTTCAGCCTCAGCCGACAGGCGGATCATCTTGGCATAGCAACCGCCTTCGAAGTTGAACACGGCCGTATCCGACCAGCCATGCTCGTCATCGCCGATCAACGTACGGCTGGCATCCGCCGAAAGCGTCGTCTTACCGGTGCCGGAAAGACCAAAAAACACGGCAGTATCGCCGTCAGGACCGATGTTGGCCGAGCAGTGCATCGGCATGATCCCGTCCTTGGGAAGCAGGTAGTTCAGCAGGCCGAACACCCCTTTCTTCATTTCGCCGGCATATTTGGTGCCACCGATCAGAATCATCCGTTCGCTATAGTTCACCGCAACGACGGTTTCGCTGCGGCACCCGTGACGGACCGGATCCGCGCGGAAGCTGGGGAGATCGATAATCGTATATTCCGGGGCAAAGTCGGCAAGCTCGGTTGCGGCAGGGCGTACCAGCAGCGTGCGCACAAACAGGTTGTGCCAGGCCAGTTCGTTGATCACCCGCACGTTGACGCGGTGCTCCGGCTGCGACCCGCCAAACAGGTCAGCCACGTACAGCGCGTCTTTCTGCGCGAGGGCAGCCAGAAAATCGGCCTTAAGCGCCGCAAAATGCTCGGGCGACATGGCGTTGGAGTTGTCCCACCAAACGGTGTTTTCGGTTTCGGCATCGCGAACGATATATTTGTCCTTGGCGCTGCGCCCGGTGTGTTTGCCGGTTTCGACGACGAGCGGCCCATCCTTCGACAGTACGCCCTCACCGTTCTTCACCGCATGTTCAACCAGTTGGGCGGTGCCCAGATTGGCGTGAACCGTGGCGGACGTGGCGATACCCTGCTGGCTGAGCGGGGTGGAAAGCGAAGCAGTCAAGGCGTTCTCCATGCGATGCGCGACCATGTCCGCATACGAATGCGGACGAAAGATGAGGCGCGCATAGGCGAGCGACCCGATTCCGTCAAATCGCTGCGATCAATATGGCGAACGCTCGTGTTTCAGGGTGTTGGAGGTCGCTTTCAAGCAGATTGTCTACCTGCGCGTTAAAGGCTAGGCCCGTGCTTCCCGAACAGATGCCGGTGAAAGCGATTCCTGCCCAGCTACCATGGCCGATTCCGCACCCCTTCCCGCCGTATCACCGCCACAGGTCATCGCCCTGGTCGATGACGATCGCAACATCCTGACTGCTGTTTCCATCGGGCTGCAAGCCGAAGGGTTCGTCACCCGGGTCTATTCCGACGGAGAAGCCGCGTTAAAGGCGTTGCTTGATAATCCACCCGATCTGGCGGTTTGCGATATCAAAATGCCGCGTATGGATGGCCTGGAACTGCTTCAAAAATTGAGGACGAAGAGCGCGCTTCCGGTGATCTTCCTGACCAGCAAGGATGAGGAAACCGATGAAGCGCTCGGTCTGGCGATGGGGGCGGACGATTACATCGCCAAGCCGTTCAGTCAGAGGCTGCTGGTTGCCCGGATTCGCGCAATTCTGCGGCGGACCGATCTGATCCGGGTGGAGGCACAGGCCGATGAGCCGGCCGCCACCGAAACCATCGTTCGCGGCCGTCTTGAAATGGATCCGACCCGCCACCGGGTCAGCTGGGGCGGCATACCGGTTTCGCTGACTGTTACGGAATTCATGATCCTGGAAGCGCTTGCGGCCCGCCCCGGCGTCATCAAGAACCGCAACCAGCTGATGGATGCGGCCTATAGCGACGATGTGTTTGTCGATGATCGTACGATCGATAGCCATATCAAACGCTTGCGGCGCAAGTTCCGCGCAGTGGACGGTGATTTTTCCGCAATCGAGACGCTGTATGGTGCCGGATACTCCTTCACCGATGGCTGAGGTCAGGCGACGCAGCAGCTGGAAGTTGCGGACCAGTGTAACGGTGCGCATTCTTGCAGTGAACATCATCGCGCTGGGCCTGATGGCGGGCAGCCTGTTCTATCTCGACTCCTATCGCAGACAGCTTTTCGATGAACGTTTCCGCCTCGCCCGGGCGGAAGCAGAGATCGCGGCGGCCAGTCTGGCGAGCCTGTCTGACGCGGCGCGGCCGGCCTTGATGGTTCGGCTGGGCCGCGAACAGAAGCTGCGCCTGCGGCTTTATGCGGCGGACGGGACACTGGCACTGGACAGCTTCACACTTGCTCCGCCGACGTTCGTCCTCGTCGATCCCGCCACCGAAGGCTGGTACGAACGCGGCGGGCGGACCATCGATGGGGCGATGCGGCTGGTGCTCGGCTCACAAACGCGCGAGGCATATTTCGACCCGAGCCCAGACCGGGCACCGGCCTGGCAGGAACTGGTCAAGGCGGCGGCAACGGGGGCAACGGTGATCGAAGCCCGGGCCGCGCCGGACGAAACCCCCATGATCAACGCCGCTGCCCGCGTGGGCGCCGGGGGAGAAACCCTGCTGGTCACGCGCAATGCCCGCGACATCACGCAGTTCGTTCGCGATGCACGCGGTACGCTCGCCATCGTGCTGGCGATGACGCTGCTGATCTCAATCCAGCTTTCGCTGTATCTGGCGCGAACCATCGTGCAACCATTGCGGGCGCTCGTTCGCGCGGCTGTGCGGGTTCGGCTGGGCCGTGACCGGGCGGTCGAGGTTCCGCGGCTGCCTGAACGGGGCGACGAGATTGGCCTGTTGGCGCGGGCGCTGTCGGACATGAGCGAAGCCCTGCGCCGGCGGATCGATGCGGTCGAAAGTTTTGCCGCGGACGTGGCGCATGAAATCAAGAATCCGCTCGCCTCACTGCGTAGCGCGATTGAAAGTCTGGACAAGGTCAAGGATGACGGCTTGCGGGCCGAGCTGACCAGGATTGCAGCCCACGATGTGCAGCGGATCGACCGCCTGGTGACCGAGATTGCTGAAGCAAGCCGAATTGACGCGGAATTGAGCCGAACCCAGTTCGAACCTGTCGATCTGCTCGGGCTGGTCCGCAGTCTGGTGGAAACCCGTACCGAGCGGGGAGAAAACGGTCAGGCCGTGTTGCGGGTCGCCCCGTTGGGACCCGGTCCGTGGGAAGTGCCGGGTGATGAAGCCCGTCTGGTCCGGGTGGTGGAAAACCTGCTCAGCAACGCCGTTTCGTTTTCTCCACCTGGCGGCGAGGTACAGGTTATGCTGGACCGTGAAGACGAGCGCATCCACCTTTCGGTGATCGATAGCGGACCCGGTATCCCGGCTCCTGTCCGCGATAAGGTGTTCGACCGTTTCCACTCGCTACGGCCGGCGGATGAGGATTTCGGCAAGCATTCCGGACTTGGCCTGGCCATCGCCCGAACCATCGCGGAAGCCCACGATGGTACCTTGGTGGCCGCTGACCGGCCCGATGATCGCCCCGGGGCCTGTTTGATCCTGACCTTGCCAGCCATGACCGAGGAAGAGGACGGCGCGGCATGAGCCTGCTTCATCAGGCAAGCTGCGTGGCAATCGGCAATCGGGCCGTACTGATCGAAGGCGCGCCCGGCAGCGGCAAGTCCAGTCTGGCGCTGATGCTGCTTGATCGCGGGGCACAGCTGATCGGGGACGATGGCGTGACGCTCAACGTCGTCGGCACCCGCCTCGTCGCCAGCCCGCCGCCCAACATTGCCGGCCTGCTGGAAGTGCGGAACCTCGGCCTGATGCCCTTTCCCACTCTTCAGTCCGCGCCGGTTGCCCTGGTCGTACGGTTCGATCCCGAGGCACCGCGGTTCATCGATGCTGCGCAGGCGGTGCAATTGGCCGGAGTCGATCTGCCGCTAATCCGGCTTGGTCCCACGCTGGCAGTGGCAGCACTGAAGACCGAACTGGCGCTGGCTCGTTACGGTCTTGCCTGAAACATTGCGATGCACCGCTCGGGACATCGCCGCAACCCCTTCACAATTGCCCGTTCAAAGCCCATTTGTCTTACCGATCCATGACCGATTCTGCCTCCACCCGCCAACGCGTACTGCTGGTTACCGGCCTGCTCGGTGCAGGCAAGACGACTGTCCTGCGCGTGCTGGAGGACCTTGGTTGGGAAACGATCGACAATTTCCCGATCCGCATGCTGGGGCGCCTGATCGACAGCCCCGAAGGATCGGCCAGCGATCTGCGCGCGCCGCTGGCAATAGGTTTTGACTCGCGCACGCGCGGCTTTGATCCGGGCAAAGTGATCGACCGGGTCAAAAAGCTGACCGATCGCCCCGATCTTGAAGTCACCACCCTGTTTCTCGACTGTTCAGGCCAGGAACTGGAGCGGCGGTACAACGAAACCCGGCGCCGTCATCCCCTTGCGCTTGATCTGCCGGCCGCTACCGGGATCGCTGCTGAACGCGAACTGATGGAGCCGCTACGCCGCTGGGCCGACATGGTCATTTCGACAACCGGCTATACCAGCAACGATCTGCAGCAGGCGATCCGCGAACGGTTTGCCCAGCCGGGCGGCGCCGAACTGACGGTGAGCATTTCCAGCTTCGGCTTTTCGCGCGGCACCCCGCCGCTGGCGGATCTGGTATTCGACATGCGCTTTCTGGACAATCCGCATTGGGACGATGCCTTGCGCCCGTTGACCGGGCAAGATCATGCAGTGGCTGAACACATCCGCAAGGATCCTGCCTTTGCCGACGCTTTTGGCCGCATTCGCGATCTGATCTTGATGCTGCTGCCGCGCTATCGGGCGCGGGGCAAACCCTATGTCAACATCGCCTTTGGCTGTACCGGGGGGCGGCACCGCTCGGTCTTTACGGCAGAAGAAATTGCCAAGGCCTTGTCCGCGGCAGGCTATGCACCGGGCCTTGTTCACCGCAACCTGACCGCCCGTGCGGCAGACGGCGTGGAAGGAAAACATTGACCGTGGCCTTCGCGCGCGTCATGGCCCTGCGCCACTTGGCAGCAAGAATCGCCGCAGGGCCCAGTCGGAGCGCAACCCCCGCATGATCGGCATAATCCTCGTCACCCACGGCAAGTTGGCCGAAGAGTTTGTTGCCGCGATGCAGCACGTGGTCGGGCGGCAAGAGGCCGTGCGCACCGTCTGCATCGGACCCAACGACGACGTGGAAGCCCGTCGGGGCGAAATTGCGGCTGCCATTGCCGAGGTCGATTCCGGCGAAGGAGTGATCGTGTTGACGGACCTGTTCGGCGGCACGCCATCCAACCTCGCCATCTCGCTGATGCGCAAGGGACAGGTCGAAGTGATTGCCGGGATCAACCTGCCAATGCTGATTCGCCTCGCCAAGGCGCGGGGTTGCATGACGCTCGACAAGGCCGTCGCGGCTGCGCGCGATGCCGGCCGCAACTACATCACGATCGCGTCTGAGTTCCTCGGTCAGGACGCATAAGAACCAGTCGCGGATGAAATATATAAGGGGTGGGGAATGAGCGAGGTTCGCGAAAGCGTTGAGATCGTCAACAACCGGGGTCTGCACGCCCGCGCCAGCGCCAAATTCGTCAATGCCGTGACCAAGCTGGGCACCGATGTGCAGGTTCGGGTCGAGAAGGACGGGAACGACGCAGCCGGTGCCTCCATTCTGGGTCTGATGATGCTGGGCGCGGCCAAGGGTGACGCGATCGACATCGTGGTGTCCGGAAATGGCGCCGATGCGGCGCTGCTCAAGCTCGTCGGACTGGTCAAGGACGGTTTCGGAGAGGATTGACGCGGTGAACCAGCGCCGCACCATCACCGGCTTTTCCAACCCTACCGTCAAGTTCTTGCGCAGCCTGCGCGAAAAGAAACACCGGAAGGCTTCGGGAAAATTTCTGGCCGAAGGACTGCGCCTGCTAACCGATGCACGCGCCTGCGGCCATTTGCCCGAAGTGCTGGTGATGGCCAGCGGCCGTGATCCGCACCCGCTGCTTGATACGCTCGAGAACGATGTCCTGATGGCTGGGGGCGATGTTATCGAGGCAGCGCCTGAGCTGCTGGCCAAGATCACTGGCAAGGACAATCCGCAGGCAGTCGCTGGCGTCTATGCCGAGTTCGACACCGATCTTGCGACAATCAACCCGGCATCGGCTAAAATCTGGCTGGTTGCGCAGGCGTTCCGCGATCCGGGCAATCTGGGCACCATGCTGCGTACCGGCGACGCAGTAGGCGCTGGCGGGCTGATCCTGATTGATGATTGCGCTGATCCGTTCAGTGTCGAAGCTGTGCGCGCCAGTATGGGAGCGGTGTTTACCCAGCGGATCGGACAGGCGCGCTGGACCGAATTTGTGGCGTGGCTGCGTAGCGGTGCCGGTCAGCTGGTGGCAGCGTCGCTGCGCGAGGCGGTCGACTATCGCAGCGCTCCATACGCTGCCCCTTGCTTTCTAATGGTCGGAAACGAAAGCCGCGGCCTGCCTGAAGAATACGAGCTCGCCTGCGATCTGCGCGTAACCATGCCGATGAAAGGACGGGCAGACAGCCTCAACGCCGCTGTTGCCGGTGCGGTCCTGGCCTATGAAGCGCTAGCCAAGCTTGAATAAAGCGTTCATGATCCGGGCAGGAAATGTACCCTAGGAGCGTTGCATGTTCAAATACATAGCCGTTGCTGCCCTGCCCTTGCTCGCCGCCTGCACCAGTATGGCACCCAAGCCGGACAGCACGCCGCTCGTCCTGTCCGCGCCGAGCGGCTGGACCTTTGTCAAGATCGACGGGAAAGCGCCCAAGTCGGCCAAGAACCGCCTGCTAATCGAGGCGGACCGGATCAGCGCCACCGTGGGATGCAACAATATGGGCGGCAGCGCCAAGATCGAGGCGGACCGGCTGGTCACGGGCCCCTTGATGTCCACCAAGATGTTTTGTGAAGGGCTGATGGAGCAGGAACAGGCGGTTGGAACACTGCTCGGAGCCTCCCCCAGCTATGTGCGCACCAATGATCGGTTGGTGCTCAAGGCCGGGACGCACAGCGCGGAATTGAAGCTGCTGCCCTGATCGTTACTCGGCGGCGCGCAGGGCGCCGCCTTCGGGCAACCGCGCTGCATCCTCGTCAGATCCGCTGTGCCGGGGCGAGGCTTCAATCAGCGTGACATCCTCGATTTCGCGCTTGCCGATCTCGATCCCCTTGTCGCGCAGCCGCCTGGCACTCGTCACCACGTTTCGTTCAAAGCTGCCGACAAACTTGTTGTAGTTGTTGACCGCACTTTCCAGCCCGCCACCAACGCGCCGCAGGTGCTCCGCAGCCGTAGCGATCCGATCGTA
>JAFLDC010000509.1 GCA_017302775.1 Sphingomonadales bacterium | reverse complement strand
GGATCAGCGTGCCGACTTCCTTCGATCCGATGATCCGGTCAAACCGGCGCGTTCGACGTTGAGGATCTTGCCTTTCAGCGGCAGGATCGCCTGGATGTGCCGATCGCGCCCCTGCTTGGCTGAGCCGCCGGCCGAATCCCCTTCGACCAGGAACAGTTCGCACTTGGCCGGATCGCGTTCCTGGCAATCGGCCAGCTTGCCGGGCAGACTGGCAATATCCATCGCGCCTTTGCGCCGGGTCAGCTCGCGCGCACGCTTGGCCGCCTCGCGCGCGGCGGCGGCATCGATGATCTTGCCGACCACGGCCTTGGCATTGGCCGGGTTCTCTTCCAGCCAATCGCTCATCTTGTCGGCCATCAGGCTTTCCAGTGGCTGCCGGACCTCCGATGAAACAAGCTTGTCCTTGGTTTGCGACGAAAACTTGGGGTCCGGCAGTTTGACCGAGACGATCGCGGTCAGCCCCTCGCGCATGTCCTCACCGGTCAGACTGACCTTTTCCTTCTTCAGCATGCCCGATTTTTCGGCATAGTTGTTAAGCGTCCGGGTCAGCGCCGCGCGGAATGCGGCCAGGTGCGTGCCCCCATCACGCTGCGGGATGTTGTTGGTGAAGCACAGGACGTTTTCGTAATACGAATCGTTCCATTCCAACGCCACGTCGATCCCGATCCCGTCGCGCTCGGATGAAATCGCGATCGGATCGGGCAGCAGAGCGGTCTTGTTGCGGTCCAGATACGCGACAAAGGCAGCGATGCCGCCTTCATAGAACAGGTCATGTTCCTTCACTTCCTCGCCGCGCTTGTCGCGCAGCAGGATGCGGACGCCGGAATTGAGAAAAGCCAGCTCGCGATAGCGATGCTCAAGCTTCTCAAAATCGTAGACGGTGACGTTCTTGAAGGTCTCTTCGGAGGCCAGGAAGGTTACCCGGGTGCCTTTCTTGCCTGCGGGTGCCGGGCCACGCACCACCAGCGGCCCAAGCGCATCGCCATGGGCGAATTTCATCCAGTGTTCCTGACCATCGCGCCAGATCGTCAGCTCCAGCCATTCCGACAGTGCGTTGACCACCGAAACGCCCACCCCGTGGAGACCGCCCGACACCTTGTAGGCATTGTCATCACTGGTGTTCTCGAACTTTCCGCCGGCGTGCAGCTGCGTCATGATCACTTCGGCCGCCGAAACACCTTCTTCGGAGTGGATCCCGGTGGGGATCCCGCGACCATTGTCCTCCACCGAGACCGAGCCATCGGGGTTGAGCTCGATCAGCACCAGATCGCAGTGGCCGGCCAGCGCCTCGTCAATCGCGTTGTCGGATACTTCGAACACCATGTGATGCAGGCCCGAACCATCGTCGGTATCGCCGATGTACATGCCGGGGCGCTTGCGCACGGCGTCGAGACCCTTGAGAACCTTGATTTGATCGGCGCCATAGACGTTGGCGTTGGGCAGGCTTGCACTATCTTCAGTCATGGTGCCCATATAGGAAACAAGCCCTCAAAACCCAAGCCAATCCGCCCAGAAACTCGCGATTGACCGGGGATATTTAATTTGATATCGAAGTATTTGGTTTGATATCAAATCGGACAACGGGAAATGGTTGGACGCAGGCAGGTTGTGGTCGGGCTGGGCGGGCTTCTGGTGGCAGGCGCGGCAGCGGGCACCTGGCGGGTAACCCGATTGCCGGAAACCGCACAAAGGCCGTGGTTGAACCTCGACCAGCCCGTGGCCGACCCCCGATTGGACGCCTTTCGCCATGCGATCCTGGCCCCTAACCCGCACAACCGACAGCCGTGGCTGATCCGCCTTGAAGGAAGCGACGCTGCCCTGCTGACTTGCGACCTGGACAAACGCTTGCCGCAAACAGACCCGTTTGATCGGCAGGTCACGATCGGGTTCGGCACCTTTATCGAACTGGCAGCCATTGCCGCCAGCAAGCGCAGCTTTCGAATCACCGTAGAACCGTTTCCCGATGGGGACCCGCAACCCCGGCTTGATCAGCGTCCAATCGCGCGACTGCGGTTTGTGGCAGACCCGGCGCTGGCGCCTGATCCACTGGCCAGTGCCATCGCCCAGCGCCGCACCAACCGGCAGGTCTATGGCGCCCTGCCCGCCGAACTGCTGGAACGGATCGGCGGCGAAGGGATGCAGACCAGCGCTGATCCCGCCTTGCTCGCGCATGTTAGCGCGTTGTCTGTCGCGGCCATTACCCGAGAGATGGAAACCCAGGCTGCATATATGGAAAGCGTGCAACTCATGCGGATCGGGCATCGTGAAGTCGATCTCAGCCCCGATGGCCTGTCCCTGACCGGGCCGTTGATCGAAGCAACTGCACTGTTGGGCTTGACCAATCGCGAAACCCTGGCCGATCCTGCCAGCACATCGTTTCGGCTGGGGCTGAAAGACATGCAAAACATCTATGGATCGATCCCGGCCGTGGTTTGGCTGGTTACCTCGGACAATTCCCGCCCTGCGCAGATCGATGCCGGGCGCCGCTATGCCCGCACCTGCTTGCGCGCCGCCGCTGTCGGAGCCGCGATGCACCC
>JAFLDC010000508.1 GCA_017302775.1 Sphingomonadales bacterium | reverse complement strand
GGGGAAGTCCTCGGGCAGCAGGCCAAACATGGCCAGCTCGGCGGCGTCAGGCTTGCCAGCGTTGCCGCTGTACAGCGCCCGCACCGCCGCTTTCAGTTTCCCAGGCGTGCGCCGCGCAGCTCGTCCAGATAGGTCTGCAGCACCGCGAACCCGGCGCCAGCGTAGTTGTCGCACAGGCGCCTGATGTTCTCGTCGCTGAACTCGTCGTCCAGCTCCCAGCCGGCAACGATCTCGCGGAACACGCCGACCTCGTCGTCCTCGCGCCGCTCCTCCAGCCAGGCCATCGCCTGCTGGCGGGTCTTGTGCTTGAAGGTGAACTCCACCTTGACCGGCGCCTGTCCGGGCACGGGGATGGGGACCTTCGCCTTGAAAACGGGGTCCGGGTTGAGCTTCAGCTTGGCCACTGGTTACTTCTCCCGTAGAAAGGAAAGGGCGCCCGACGGCGCCCATGGATCAGGTCGCGTAGCGCGACGGCTCGGGGTTGACCAGCGTGACGGTCGCTTCCAGCGCCATGACCTGGTTCACCGTCAGCGACGGGGTGGAGGCGATGGACACGTAGCCGTTGTAGGCCAGCTTGGCGCTGTTGGGCAGCGAGATGCGCACCGCACGCGGGGCGCGGTCGTCGTTGGCCGCCTTGCACGCGATGTAGCCCGGCAGGCTGGGGTCATCGGCCACCGAGATGGTCAGCTGCACCGGCGACTTGAACGTCGGGATGCGCACGGCCGAGTCGGCTTCCAGGAACTGGTAGTCGGTGAACTGCTGTTCGCCGCCGGAGCTGGCCGTGGTCAGGACCTGCTGGATCTGGGTCCAGGTGGTGACCTTCTTGGCCGAGCCGATGCCCGAGCCGGCCGCGTACACATTCGTGTTGCTGGTGTCGATGCCTTCCAGCTCGAAGGTATTGGTGGCGATGTTGGCCACGCGGAAGGTGCGGCGGTTGGGGCGGGTCCAGCCGGGGGTGGGCAGGACATAGGCGCCGTTGGCCAGGCCGTGCGCGGTGGGGGTGGGGACGGCGGGGTTGGCGTTGGTGACCGCCGAGACGGTCAGGGCGGAGCCGTAAGCACTGCCGATGTGGATCAGTGCCCCGTTGGGCAGGGTGACGGCCATTGCGGTTTCCTCTAGTCAGGGACGCCCGGCGAGCGGGCACAAAAAAGCCCGCTTTCGCGGGCCGGGCATCTGCGCTTGCGCGCGGGTCAGATCGTGTCGGCGCGGTACTGGAACGACACGGGGATGGTGTAGCGCTCGGGCTCGGGGATGCCCGGGCCGGCGCTGGCCGGGGTGAGGACTTGCACGGTCACCGCGCCGCTGGTGTAGCGGCCGTTGACCGGAAACAGGGTGTTCAGCTCGGCCGCGATGCTCATGGCCGGGCCGCGCCCGATCCCCACCGGCCGCACGATCGAGACCTGGAACACGCCGACGTAACCGCGGTGGTCGCCCTTCAGGTCTTGCGACAGGGTCGGCGCCGGCAGCAGGAACGCCTGCAGGTAGGTCTCGCCGCTGGTCGGGGCGAACGTCACGTTCTCCCAAGCCACCCGCAGCGGCGTGCTGCGGCCGGCGGCCCAGGTGTTGAGCCTGGCCTCCAGGATGGCGCGGACCGCCTCGGTGCTCATTGTGTCCGCACCTCGCGCACGGCCTTGTCGATGAAGGTCTGGAACTGGGTGACGGTCAACCGGACCATGCCCAGCGGCGCCTGCTTGCTGTGGCCGTACTCCAGCGGGATCGCGTACGGCAGGGAGTTGGTGAGGAAGATGTCCTGCCCGCCTTGCCAGCCGTTGAGCTGGATGCGGATGCGGTTCTTGGTCTTCTCGCCGCCTTTGTCAGTGCTGGGCGTTGTCAGGGTGTCGATGCGCCCGAAGGCGCAGTTCCAGTTGGCCTTGAAGCGACCGCCGACGTAGCCGGGGGGTGGATCGTTCTTCCAGAGCGTAGGGTCGCCGACCGGGGACTTCTCAATGAGGCTCTCGGCGATGTCCAGCCCGACCTTGCGCACCACCTGCTCAGGCGATTCCTTGGCCTTCTCGATCAGCTCATGGAGCCGAAGGGCGAACACCTGCGGGCTGTCAGCTGCCACGGAGCTGCGCCTCGAACAGCACCGGCACGCCAGCCGGGCTGACCGGCTTGACGGCCACGACGGCGTAGTCGCGGCCGGCCCAGGTGAAGCGGTCGCCCTGCCTGGGCTCGACCGCCGGCGCGCAGTAGGCGCGCTGGTCGCCTTGCTTGATCAGGGTTCCGTCGATGTAGCTCTGCTCGTAGGCGAACACGGCGGCCGTGGTGGGCAGGCTGTCCGTCGTGACCGGCGTGGTGCCCGTCGCCGGGTCGTAGGTGCCGGCCGTCTGGCGCTTCAGCACGCAGGCCGCGCCGAAGCGCTCCAGCAGGCGCGCCGAGGTCGCGGCGGTCGCGGGGTAGTTGAAGGTGGTCACAGGGGGCGGACCTCGACTCGGCCGCGGCGCACGTAGGTGACTACGTCGCCCCTGCGATTGATCCGCACGGGGCTGTCGGTTTGCTTCACGATGCCGCGGCGCTCATCCGCCCACACGACGCGTTCAATCCGCACGCCATCA
>JAFLDC010000507.1 GCA_017302775.1 Sphingomonadales bacterium | reverse complement strand
AGCCCCGGAGTACCGCCCCCAGTTTGGCAGCCGCCGCTGTTACCCGCTCCGCGATGGCCTTGAGTTCAGCCTCGTCATAGCTCTTCTCGCTCGGTTGTAGCGTGACTTCAACCGCCAAGCTCTTTTGCCCTTCGGGCACACCCTGGCCGCGAAAATCATCAAACAGGCGCACGGCTACGATGTTGGTTTTGTCACTGCCCTTGATCGCGCGGACCAGATCACCGGCCGGCAATGCGGCGCTAACCAGGAATGCAAAATCACGGGTAACCGCCTGCAACACGGGCGGGGCATAGGGCGCCCGAGCGAAGCCGCTCTGTTTGCGTGCCGGGATCGCATCAAGGTGGATCCCGGCCACGGCGACTGGAACGCCGATATCGAATGCTTTAAGCGTTGCCGGATGCACCATGCCGAAGCTGGCCAACTGGGTTTTGGGGCCCAGACGTAGCGTAGCTGACTGGCCCGGGTGATAAACGTCGCCAGCATCGCCCATGACCTGCAGATTATCGATGGGCACTCCTGCTGCACGCAGCAATTCAAGGCAGGCGGCCTTCGCATCGAACGCGTCGAACGGTTGCGCCTTGCCCGTCTGCCAGCTGCGCGCCAGTCGCTCGCCAGCGAGTACCAGCACCAACGTTGGATGCTCGCCGTCGGCGAGGTAGCGCCGCCCCAGCTCGAACAGCCGTACCGAATTTGCGCCGCGATCAAGATTGCGCCGCACTGCAGAAAGCAACCCGGGCAGCAGCGACGGGCGCATTACCTTCATGTCTTCGCTGATCGGGTTTTGCAGAACCCATGTCCCGCCACCCACTGCTTCGGCTTCACGTTCCGAAATGAATGACCAGGTGATCGCTTCATGCAGGCCGAGCGCGGCAGCGGCGCGGCGCATCCGCCGTTCCAGCAACTGGTCTGCGGTTGCAGTGGCGCGCGCCACACCGTCAACACGGGGCAGAGGGGTGCTGGCAATGTTGTCGAGGCCGTATATGCGGACGACTTCCTCGACGATGTCGGCCGGACCATCCACATCAGGCCGCCAGCTCGGCACCTGGATCCACCAGACCTTACGGCCCTGACCGATCTCGACCCGACTGGTGTGAAAGCCAAGCGAGGCCAAGATGCGGGTTTGCTCGTCCTCACCGATCGCCACGCCGCCCAGACGCTCTACCAGGGCCGGCTCATAGTCCAGTTCGCGTGTTCCGGCAGGGGGCTGGCCAGCACGGATGATCTCGCTCGGCTCCCCGCCGCAAATCTCGACAATCAGTTCGGTAAGCAGGGCGAGGCCGGTATCAAGGAATGCCGGGTCGACGCCGCGTTCAAACCGCTGGCGAGCATCAGAGGTGAGATTGAGCTTGCGGCCGGTGTCACCTATTCTGCCCGGATCAAAATACGCCACTTCGAGCAGCACATCAGTGGTTAAGTCAGTGCAACCGGAGTGCTCGCCGCCCATAATTCCGGCGATGTCATGGACACCGTTATCATCGGCGATAACGGTCATCTCCGCAGTCAGGGTATATTCCTTGCCATTCAGCGCCAGCACGGTTTCCCCATCCCTGGCGTTACGGGCGAAGATCGCGCCCGACAGTTGCGCCAGATCATAGGCATGCGCCGGGCGACCGTAGGCCAGCATGACGTAGTTGGTGATATCTACCAGCGCCGAAATCGGGCGCTGGCCCGCGCTTTTGAGCCGATCCTGCAGCCATTGCGGCGAAGGGCCATTTCTCAACCCACGGATCGCCCGGCCATAGAAGGCCGGACAGCCAGCGGGATCGTCGGTGCGGATCGGCAGCGGGCAGGCAAAGCTGCCCGGCACCTGCTGCACGACTATCGGCTTCAGCGTGCCGAGCCCTGCCGCCGCCAGATCGCGCGCGATCCCGTATACGCCCATGCAATCAGGACGGTTAGGCGTGATGGCCACGTCGAAGATCGGGTCTGCCCCGTGATAGGCGGCAAACGCCATTCCCACGGGGGCGTCCTGTGCGAGTTCGATGATCCCGTCGTGATCTTCGCCCAGACCAAGTTCAGCGACCGAGCACATCATGCCATTTGATTCGACGCCCCGAATTGCGCTCTTCTTCAGGGTGAAACCGCCATTGGGGACGATCGCCCCCGCCAGGCCCAGAACGCCGACCAGGCCGGCCCGGGCATTGGGTGCCCCGCAGACCACTTGTAACGGCTCGCCCGTGCCGGCATCCACGGTCAGCACTTGAAGTTTATCGGCATTCGGGTGCGGTGCTGCGGTGAGAACCCGCGCGACGGTGAAGCCGGCCAGTTGCTCGGCGGGATCCTCAATCCCTTCGACCTCGAGGCCAACCGCGTTAAGCTTGGCCGCGATTTCTTCTACCGATGCATCGGTTTCAAGGTGATCCTTGAGCCAGGTAAGTGAAAATTTCATGCCCGTGCCCCCACGCCGGCGGAAAGGGTCGGCACGTCAAGCGGCGAGAAGCCGTAATGCGCCAGCCAACGAATATCGCCATCGAAGAAGGCGCGCAGATCGTCCATCCCGTATTTCAGCATGGCTAGCCGGTCGACCCCGATCCCGAAGGCAAAGCCTTGCCATTGGTC
>JAFLDC010000506.1:2158-2564 GCA_017302775.1 Sphingomonadales bacterium | reverse complement strand
ACCCTTCAGCAGCAGGATCGGCGCCTCGACATGGACCAGCGCACTGCTGATCGATCGCAGTTCACGCTGCACGTCGCGGCGAAAGGCGGCCGAATGAACCAAGGCGGCCGCCAGGCTGTCGCGATGGCTCGGCGGGACACTTCCGGCCATGGTCGATCCGAGCAACCAGTGAGCAATTCGCGCCAGCATTCCCGCGTGCCGCGCCTCGGCCAGCATGAGGCTCCATTCCTCGGCAGAGAAACGGTCCGCCGCCCCCCGATCCCGCAGGAAGCGGGTCAATGGCGAAGGTTCAACCATGGTTCTCGACAAGTTCATCCAGTGCCGTCCTGGCATCATCCAGCGACGAGTATTCAATCTCCCAGGCCTCGGCAGAACTGACCAGCCCGGCCAGCCTCTGGAAGCCCGA
>JAFLDC010000506.1:0-2148 GCA_017302775.1 Sphingomonadales bacterium | reverse complement strand
TGAACGACTGGTCGATCAGTCGCATGGCGGCCTGTCCCTGGCCAACAGCCCGCATGCGCAGCGATGCACCGTCCATCCATTTCGGGAAGACGATCAAACGAGGCGTGGCGCTCTCGCTGCCCCGTCGGATCGAATCGCCGGGTGCCGGCAGGTGCGCGATACTCCCCTTGTGCGTATTTGTCGCCAGAGGCCCGAATACTGCTTCCGGGTGCCTGCTCTGGATGAGATCGATGGATGAATTCTTCAGACTGACCGGTCGCACGCAAGGAATCAGTTCGAGCTTCTCGTCAAGCAAGGCAAGTTCGTCCGAGAGCAGTCTCCAGCCGCTCAGCGCGAGTTCCGCCGCGAGGGTGCTCTTGCCGCTACCGGAGACTGCCGAAAGCAGAACGCCCGCGTCCCTGGTTTCCAAAACCGCCGAGTGGAGTATCAGATAGTTATGGGCGAACGATCCAATGGTCCAGTTCAATCCCCACTCGAACAAGGCGTGTGCGTGCCCCGCATCGACAGGCAGAAAGGGCCGTTCCCCGGAAAGCTCGAACACGACATTGCGTGCAATGTGACGACGAAGCCAGTTGGGCGGCGCGATACTGATATCGAAGTCGTATTCGCCACCGTTCACTGCGCACGAATGTCGGCCATAAAGAGTTCTGAATACTACTGGAAAGCGAGGGATATCGCTTTTGATCTTGAGCCTTAGGCGTCCGATGTCAAGACGAAAACGACCCTGCCGCATCGCCTCCCCGAGGTCTCTTCCGGAAACGTCCTGAACTGTCAGCAATCTGGAAAATACCCTAGCCCGGAAATGAACCCCTGGAGTTCGCAGTCTTCCGCAGCGCTTTCCCCGATCCGTTCTCGCAAGAAATCAAGCACAAGAGACTGGTCAAGCGGAATTAGAGAGGTCTCTCCGGTATCGGCATCAAACACCAGCGCGCCGTCGTCAACGAGCCAAAACAGGAAACGCAAAAAAACTTCGGGGTTGGCGGAGCCAACCCCGAATTCTCCACCGTTCGCGAACGCCATCCGCCAGAAAATGTCGTCTTGATGAATTCAACGATCTGAGGGGCACCCCAGAAGACTCCGGGAACCGGCTGGTAACTTCCGGTGCGGCCATCCCACATGGCCTTCATGGTCTGGAGGCTCAGTATGACAGAAGGTGTCTTGCCTGTCTGCAGGTTGCACCAGGCAGCGCATAGATGCGCGCCCAACATGCTGGGATCCTCACTGCCTTTCAACCGTAGGACCTCTCTCAGGGTCTTGCCGGGAAAACCGCCCGCCCCAAAGATAACGGAAAAGTACTTGCCCTCGGCACTACTGGCAATCCAGGAACCATGGTTCGGATGCTGTGGTTCCGCAGCGTTCTTCCAATACCCAGGCGAGAGACCGAAGCACTCGGACCTGAGCCGGTCTGGCCTACTGCTATCGAGAGCGACCGAGGCCTGTGCCGACGGAGAAAGGCAGGTACGGGCCAAAGCCGAACGCGAGGCGACGGTCAGAATGACCGGGGTCGCAATTCCGACCCCGCGAACGAAACGGCGGCGCCCCGATGCCTTCGAGTTGCCAGAACCGACTTGATTTGATTGGTCACTCATCTTTTTTCACCTGACTAATACCGACAAGGAAGCTTGAGAAAGTCCAAGCAATTTTCATGCAATGAAATAATTTCAATTAACAATCAATGACTTTCATAAAGCCAGCGAAATGGAAGCCCTGATTCTCACCGGCAATGTAAAGAAAACCGACAGTCCTGCAAGCGCCTTCATGATTTTCATTTTACAGGCGGCATCTCGCCCGACAAGGAGATACTTCACGAATGCTCGACAGCGCCGGCAATCTGGAATTCACGGGAGCCCGATCACCTGTCGAATCCCATCGGGTTGGTCGACTGCCAGCGCCACGAATCCTCGCACATCGTCGCCATCACCCGCCCGGCCGACCAGCCGAGCAGTTCCTGGGCAAGCGACGCATCAGCATAGCAGGCAGCGATATCACCTGGCCTGCGGTCAACAATGCGAAACGGCACTTTTCTGCCGCTGGCATTCTCGAAAGCTGCGACAACCTCCAGCACACTATAGCCGCGACCGGTCCCAAGGTTGATCGGCACCGCTCCCGCCAGCTTGTCCAGGACATTGAGAGCAGCAAGGTGGCCGC
>JAFLDC010000505.1 GCA_017302775.1 Sphingomonadales bacterium | reverse complement strand
TCGACAAGTTTGGCAAGAGATGCACCGGGCTTGAAGTGGACCACCCGTGCCCCCTCCTGATCTGCCGTAAGAGAGCTGTCTTGTTGAACCGCGGTCTGACCTCGGCCTAATGCGGATGGTTGTACTACGCGGGGGTTCTCATCGATCCGTACGGTAAGTTTGCCGTGGCTGATCGCGGCCGGATACAACCGGACGGCGGAGTTGATCACCACAGTGCCCGTACGCGAGTTGATCACGACGCGTGCCGCTGTTTCCCCGGGAACGACGTCGATCATCTCGATAGCTGCCATCTGACTGGCACGCGCGTCAGGATCGACCGGCAAACGCAGCGACAGTGTAATGCCGTCAACGATCGTTGCCGAGCCGGGCCAGCGCTGATTAATGGCGTCGCGCACCCGCGTAGCGGTCTGGAAATCGGCCTGGTAGAGGTTCCAGCGCAAGGTTGCACCTGCATCGTAGCCAGTGGCGACAGAGCGTTCCACACTGGCACCGTCAGCGATGCGACCCACGGTCGGGACGTTCACGGTCAGCTTGGAGCCATCCGCGCCAGAAATGCCGAGGCCGCCAACCGCCAGATTGCCTTGCGCCATGGCATAGACTTGTCCGTCCGCGCCATACAATGGGGTCATGATCAGCGAACCGCCACGCAGGCTTTTGGCCTTGCCGATCGCCGAAACGGTTATGTCAATCCGCTGTCCCGGCTTGGCAAAAGCGGGCAAGTCAGCGGTTATCATGACAGCTGCTGCATTCTTGAGCGCGGGATTGACACCAGGCGGCAACTGTACGCCGACCCGGCCGGAGACCCCGTGCATCGCCAGGGTGAGATATTCCAGGCTATCATCACCCGTGCCGGGCAGCCCGACGACGATGCCATAGCCTGTGAGCTGATTGGAGCGAACACCTTGGAATGCGCCAAGATCGCGGATGCGTTCGGCTTGTGCCGGCGCAGCTCCGAGCGCGGCGGCCAGCGCGGCAACGAGCAGGGAAAGACGGATCATGGCGCGGCTCCTCAAAACGGGCTGACCAGGTTGAAGAATTTTGACAGCCACCCCTCGCGGCTGGCGCGACTGACTGGACCATTGCCGGCGTATTCGATCCTGGCATCTGCGACCCGGGTACTGGCGACCCGATTGTCCGGGCCGATGTCGGCCAGGCGGACGATCCCGGAAAACTGAATCCATTCTTGTCCCTGGCTCAGCATCAGTCGTTTTTCCCCGCGGACCAAAGCGGTCCCGTTAGGCCGCATCTCTGCAATTGTGACTGAAACCTCTCCGGCCAGCGTGCTCGACTGGTTAGCGGTTCCGTCACCTTTGAACGACACGTTGCCCGCGGCATTAAGGCTCGTCGGCTTGATGAAACTGAGTGGACCGGTGGTGGGCGGTGTTACGCCGAAGCCGCCAGATTTCTGCGCCTTCGATCCCGCGGACTTGGAAGTGCTGGTGCGTTCCGTCAGTACGATCGTAATCGGATCACCGATCCGTCCTGCGCGATGTCCTTGATATAATGCAGCATAGCCGTCGCGCGAATCAAAGATGGCGCCATCGGCGGCCTTGGGTGGCATTGCCGGCGGTGGTGCCGCAGCTTCAAATCCGGGGGCAGGTTTGGGCCCCGCACAGGCTGCGGTTATCAATAGGGTATTTGTCAGCGCAAAGGTGGTAATGCACTTAACGGCACCGCCGTATCGCTGCGCATTGATGAACGGTTTGCGGGTCATCGGCGTTCTCACAGCGTCTGGTTGGCGTTGCGCAGCATCTCATCGACGGCGCTGATCATCTTGGAGTTGATCTCGTAGGCACGCTGAACCTCAATCATGTCGACGAGTTCCTCAACGACGTTGACGTTCGATGCCTCAAGCATGCCCTGACGGATCGCGCCCCGGCCGCCGTCACCGGCGGTTCCGACTTGCGCTGGGCCGCTCGCTGCGGTTTCGGCCAGGAAGTTGTCACCCAGTGCCTGAAGTCCGGCCGGGTTCGCGAAGCTGGCAATGGTCAGCTGCCCAATCTCTGTCGGCGTGGCGCTGCTAGCTGTTGTGACGGAGACGGTGCCATCGGGCCCGACGGTAATCGCTGCCGCATCGTCTGGAATGGCTATGGCCGGCTGCACGGGATAGCCGTGCGCCGTTACCAGTTGTCCTTCCGCTGACCGGCTGAAGTTACCGGCCCTGGTGTAGCCAAGCTTACCGCCCGGCAGCTGAACCTGAAAATAGCCTTCTCCGTCGAGCGCAAAGTCGGGCGCATTGCTGGTCGGGTTAAGCGTGCCTTGTGTGGTGATCGACGTAGTGGATTCGACCGATACCCCGGTGCCGAGGTTGATCCCGGTCGCATAGGCCGTCTCGTTCGAACTTCGCTGTCCGGCGACGCGGTTGTCCTGATAAGCGAGGGTGGCGAAATCGGCGCGATCACGCTTGAACCCGGTAGTGCCGATGTTTGCCAGGTTGTTGGCGATAACACGCATCCGGGCATCCTGGGCTTCAAGGCCGGTACGCGCGACATGGAGTGCAGATGTAGGCATGGTTGGTTCCTTTGCTGGATCAGGACAGGCGCATCAGATTGGCACCGCCTTCGTCGAGTTCCTTGGCGGTGGC
>JAFLDC010000504.1 GCA_017302775.1 Sphingomonadales bacterium | reverse complement strand
GGCACGGCGCACGGGCTCGATTCCGGTTCGCTCAAGATCGATTGGGATCCCAGCCTCGAAACGTTGACGATCCACCGCTACCGGGTGCTGCGCGATGGCAAGCCGATCGATCTGCTGGGCGATGGCAGCCATCTGAAGGTGATCCAGCGCGAAACGCGGATGGAAAGCGCGATGCTGGATGGGCGGCTGACCGCGACCTTGCAACCGGAAGATCTGCGGGTCGGCGACGTGGTCGATCTGGCCTATTCGATCGATCGCCATGATCCGGCGATGCAGGGCTTTTCGGAATATATGGTGGGACCGGCGGAGGGGGCCAATTATGGCCGGTTCCGGGTCCGGCTGCTGTGGGACAAAGACAAGCAGATGCAGTACCGGGTCTATCCCGGCGTGCTGCAACCCCGTTTGAAGAAAACCCCGCAAGGCACTGAACTGACTGCTGATCTGATCGACACGACCGTTCCGCGCGGACCGGAAAACGCACCACGGCGCTATTCGGTGGTCAATGCCATCGAAGTTTCTCAGTTCAAGGACTGGCAAGGCGTATCGCGGCTGTTTGCGCCGCTGTATGCGCAGGCGGCGACCCTGGCGCCCGGCAGTCCGCTGCGGGCGGAGGCGGCGCGGATCGCCGCAGCGTCGCCCGATCCCACGCGCCGCGCCGAACTGGCGCTGAAGCTGGTGCAGGAACAGGTCCGCTATCTGTTTCTGGGGATGAACGACGGCGGTTTCGTGCCCGCCGCTGCCGATCAGACCTGGGCCAGACGGTTCGGCGATTGCAAGGGCAAGACCGTGCTGCTGATCGCGCTGCTGGGTGAACTGGGGATCGAGGCTCGCCCGATGCTGGTGCATACCGAGGATGGTGACCTGGTCGGCACGCGCCTGCCGACGATGGAAGCATTCGACCACGTGATTGTCGAGGCGCGGATCGGCGGGAAAAGCTATTGGCTGGACGGCACGCGGCTGGGTGATGAACGGCTCGATCGGCTGGAACCCCCCAATTACCGCTATGGTCTGCCGGTGACTGCCCGGGGCGAAGGGCTGGTGCCGATGATTCAGGAGCCGCTGGCCCGGCCGGCCAGCCAGGTCACTCTGGCGATTGATGCCAGCAAGGGACTGGACATCCCCGCCTCGGTCACCGCGGAATGGCGGTTTACCGGTCCGCTGGCGTCGCTGGCCCGGCAGAAATTTGCGGGCTTTTCCCAGGCGGAACGCAGCCGCGAACTGCGCAAGGTCTGGCGTGAGAGTTTTGCGGAGATCACACCCGGCAAGGTCGCCACCCGGACCGACCCCGAAACCGGCGATTTCGTGCTGACGATGAGCGGCACCGCGCAAATGGAATGGAGCGCTGACCTGGGAACGCGGTGGTACGAGGTAAGCCGGTCCCGGATCGGTTGGCGGCTGAATATCGCGCGGGAAGGGGAACTTAGCCCGGATGCGCCATTTGCGTTCGACTATCCGGACTGGTGGTCCAGCAAGGTTACGATCAAGCTGCCGCATGGCGGCGCGGGGTTCCGTATTCAGGGCGGGGAAAAGGTCGATCGGACGGTTGGCGATCTTTACCACTTCCGCCGGTCGGTATCGCTCGCCGATGGCGTGGTGACGATGGAGGCCGATACCCGCGCCCTGAACGCGGAATTGCCGGTTGATCGCGCGCCGCGGGCGCGATCGGAAATGGTCGATCTGGCCAGCGTCGGCGTGTTTGTCCGCGCACCCAACAATTATACCCCGACCGAGGCGGAGCAGGAACAGAGCCGCAAATCCGATGCGGCCGAGGCCAAGGCGAAAGCGGGCAAGGTTGCCAAGGCGCTGGGTGCAGGCGGCATGTAACAGCAGGCGCTAGAGTCTGTCCTGTTTGGGCTGAATCGCGAAAGCCCTTCCCCGTCGGGGAAGGGTTGGGATGGGGGTTGCCACTTCTCCGGCGTGAACCCCCCACCCCCAGCCCCTCCCCACTGGGGAGGGGAGATTCTGGGTAAACAGGACAGGCGCTAGGCAGCGCCCCTGAACTTGCGGATCGCGCGCCAGGCCAGGGCCTTGCCGGTGCTGCGGGCCGGAAACGGGCCGGGGCTGGCTGGACGCAGGCCGATCTTGCGCAACATATGATTGAATGCCCGCGCATCCGCTTCGGCATAGGACCAGTCCGATCGCCAGGTGATCGAGAGCGATACCGAAGGCGCATCGCCGTTCTGGACCCAGTGCGGCGCTTTGACCGGGACATGGATCGCCTCGCCCGGGCCGATGTGGATCGCGGTGCCCTTTTCGGCGTAGCCATCGAACCAGGTCAGGTTGCGGTGGTGCAGTCCCAGGTGATAGCGCTCGTGGATATCGGCTGAGAACATCGCCTCATCCTCGACCGGAAACAGCGTCATCGTCTTGGAGCCCATCACCTGCAGCAGGATGTTGTGCTCAGGATCGAAGTGGAACGGCGTTACCGAACCGGGGGAAGTGATAAACACGAAGCCTTCCAGCTGCATCATCGCCCCGGTGCGCGGCTCCACGATGTCGCGCAACTGGCCCAGCACCGCGTGCAGCAGGTCCTTGTAAGCCGGCACCTGCTCGATCCGCTTGAGCGCGACCCACGATCCGGCCTG
>JAFLDC010000503.1 GCA_017302775.1 Sphingomonadales bacterium | reverse complement strand
GGGCTCCAAGGGCAAGTACGTCCGCAAGGTCGGCCTGTCCTCGTCGATGGGCCCCGGTCTGAAGATCGACCTGGCCGAGGTGCAGGGCGCCTAAATCGCTCCTGCCTTTGGCGACATGAAAAGGGCCGGGATGCATCACGCTTCCCGGCCCTTTTCATTGCCGGGAAGCGCCAGGTCCGGCCAGCCCCCAGCGAATTGTGCGAGGGCGCGGGGAATCCGCGCGCTTGCTCTCAAAAACCGCTGTGGCAGGATCGGGCGCATGAAACGAATCGTCGTGATCCTCGCCCTGGTTGCTGCGGCAGCCTGCTCCCAGCAAGCCGATCAGGGGCCGATCGCGGCGCAATCCGCGTCAGGCCAGGATGCCCCGCTTGCGGATGATTCCGGCGCTGCAGCAAGCGAAGCCGCCGCCGCTCCGGCGAAGACGATATCGCGCTACACCACGCTCAAGGATTGCAAGCTGGTCGATGCGCGTGAAGGCGAGGACTGGTCGGTTTCGCGCTGCCCGGGCCTTGCCGGTTACACTGTCATGGTCAACTATCATGACGCCCGCGACGATCTGGCGTTGCGGCGCGCCAATCAAAAGGATGTTGAACTGAACCTGGTTTCACTCGCCGGAGGCGGTTTCAACACGCTGAGCGATACCATCGAGTGGCGCGGCGCTGATGCTGGCGACGGCTTCCGGCCTACCGCCCTTATCGTTCGCAATGCGGCAGTGCGCGATCCGGATCAGCCGGACAAGCCGACCTCGCTGCTGGTAGTGGTCGATCTGGCACAGCAATGCGTCATTGCCCAGGTCAAGCCGCAGCCGGGACAGAATGAGGCTGCACGGGCGATTGCCGATGGGCCGCGGCGCGCCTGCCTTGGCCGGATCTGAACTGCACGGCGCCGGTCAGTCTGGTGTTTCGGCCGGCAGATTGGCCGCGGTATAGCATTCCACCACATAGGCCAGCGGGCGGCCATCGGGCAGACGCAGCAGTGCGCGGTGAGACAGGATCGTTCCGGCCGGGCAATAATCCGCCGCGCCGCGCTCGCCGCCCAGCCGCTCGCGGTGAAAGCCAAGCGGCGCGGCAACCTGTCCGAACGGGGCGTCGCTATCGTCGAGCGCACGGTTCATCTCGGGGCTGAGCCGATTGGTGGCATACCAATTGTGCGCTTCGGACAAGACCGTGCCGCCGCACGACAGCTTGACGTGGCGATAGCCAAGCCGCTCGTCCTCACCCAGCCGGAGGATGCGGCGCAGGTCGCCCGGCGGGCTGCTGCTCCGCCCGCTGATGACCACGGCGCGAATTTGTGGCTCATCGGCCAGGCGGCGAACCGCGCACCATTGCCGCAGCGCCGCCGTGGCGCTGTCCTGCCCGGCCAGGGTCTGCTCCAGCTGTTCCACCGTCGCGGCGCCTGAACCCGACCCGATCAGCGCCAGTGCCAGCAGCAGGCTAGATGCCACCGGGTACAGCCTCACGGCCGAGCGCGCGCAGGCCGATCGTCAGGGCTTCGCAGCAGGTTTCCAGTTGCGCCCGATCAACCGAGCGGACCACGAAGTTGGCCCCGACCCGGCCTTCGCGGAAGAACGGATAGGACCCGATCGCGCAACCGTCATGCGCGCGTTCGGTTTCGCGCAGCAATTCGGCCACTTCGCTTTCGACCGCCCACGATCCGATCGTTTCCGACAGTACCGGCAAGCCGCCCTCCAGCGTCCCGGTCAAGGCATCGAGCATGCCAGCGGTGATCGATGGCACGCCCGCCATCAGGAACACATTGCCGATCTGGATGCCCGGCGCGCCCGACATGCGGTTGGGGATCAACTCCGCGCCGTCGGGCACCCGCGCCATGCGCAACCGCCCCTCGTTAAGCCCGCCGCGGGTTTCGTAATAGCGTTCCAGCATGGCGCGGGCTTCGGGATGAATCACCACGGCCACGCCCAGCGCTTCGGCGACGGCATCGACAGTGATGTCGTCGTGGGTTGGGCCTATTCCGCCGGTGGTGAACAGGTAGTCATTGCGTGCGCGCAGCACGTTCACCGCCTCGACAATCGCTGCGGTATCATCAGCCACAACGCGAACCTCGGCCAGGCGGATGCCCTGAACATTGAGCCAGGTGGCGACCTGCGCGACATTCTTGTCCTGGGTCCGCCCTGACAGAATCTCGTCCCCGATGACGAGCAGGGCGGCTTTCCAGATGCGGTTGGGGTCTGTCATTCCGGTACGTTAGGTTGCTGCCCCGGCTTCGGCAAGTTCCCGCGCGCGGGTGAAGTGCAGCACCCCATCGTCAATCGGGCTTTGCCGCATGTCGATCCGGTCCTTGCGATATTCCTGATTGAGCCGCCATGGCAGGCTGGCGGCGTTGCGGGGCATCAGGTGCTTGCCGCGCTGAATATAGCCGGATGAAAAATCGAAGATATCGTCCTCTTCCGGCTCCGATCCGGGGGCCATCGCCGGCGTCGCCGCGACTGCGCCGATCGCGTCCATCTGCTTGAACAGCCGGGTCAGGTATTCGGCAATGATATCCACCCGCAGGGTCCAGCTGGCGTTGAGATAGCCGAACACCCCGGCAAGGTTGGGAACGTTGGAGAACATGCAGTTGCGGTAGA
>JAFLDC010000502.1 GCA_017302775.1 Sphingomonadales bacterium | reverse complement strand
ACTGGTCTGCGGCTGGTCCGTTCTATCGCGACCAGGTTGAAGCTCAGGACGCGACGATGCGGGGCAGGCCGGTATTCCCGGACATCAATGCCGTCTACCCGCTCTGCATCGGCAAGGCGGGTTGCGAGGATGTGATGCGTGACCCGATGAGGATCGGCAGCGAGGGGGAGATCACCGTACTCTCCGACGTCACCGAGAATTCGGCAATGTATCTGGCGCACGGTGATGCCACATCGCTTGTCGCCGCTGCACGGCAGGCTGTCCTTGATTGCGGGAAGCCGGGTCCGGTGGATGTCGCCTTCGTCTCCGACTGTTACTCGCGTGCCCTCGCGCTAGGCGAAACCTTTTGTGATGAACTGGCCGAGGTGAGTGATGCACTCCGCGAGATCACGCCGACGAGGCCGGAGGGCGTGCTTGCACTCGGCGAGGTTGCCGCCAACCGGCGTGCCAATCTCGAGTTCTACAACAAGACCTTTGTTGTTGCTTTGCGACACCAATGACGGAGCGATGACCACCATGACTGCGAACTCAGCAGCTTCCGTCAATGATGATCTCCTCTGGCTTTATGAGCTGGCCCTGTCGATTGGCCAGCAGCTTGATCCGAATGCAACGGCTCGGGACTTCCTGCGCATCCTGGTAGCGCGACGCAATCTGACTGGCGGAGCCATCTGGTGGCGCGACCCCGGAGTGCCGGAACTGGCGCTGCTTGACGCCTTTCCGCGTGCGCTGGGCGTTGCTCCGTTGCTTCCCTGCGACCACCCGGCGCTGCAGGTTTGCGCCCAAGGCGTGCCCAGCATCCTCTACCCGGGTGCTCCTGACTACGACGGGATGGCGTGCGGGAATGCCGACATGCCGGAAACCTACGCACTTTGTCCGCTGGGTGACGACGGCATCCTGATGATGTGCAGCACGTCTCCCGATGTTTTCTCGCAGCGCATGATTGGCAGCCTGCGGGCGGTACTGGGCAAGCTGGCGACGGCGATACGCGGTGGCCGCTCGCATGCGCGCCTGCTGGCTTCGGAGACGGCGCTTGCCGAGCAACGCCGCCTTCTCAGGACACTTGTCCAGACCTTGCCCGATCTGGTCTGGCTGAAGGACACCCACGGCGCCTACGTGACCTGCAACGCCCGCTTCGAGTCCTTTCTCGGGTTACCGGAGTCGGAGATTGTCGGTTTGACGGACTACGCCTTTGTTACCCGTGATCTCGCGGAGTTCTTCCGTGCCAACGATCGTCGGGCCGTCGAACACGGTGGCTGGAGAAACGACGAATGGCTGACGTTTGCCGATGGTCACCGGGAACTCGTCGATACCATCAAGACCCCGATGTATGACGATGATGGCAATCTCATCGGTGTACTGGGTATCGCCCACGATGTGACCGATAGTCGAAGCCTGCAGCTTCGACTTGCCGAGGAGCGCGACCGCAGCCAGCGCTATCTTGATACCGTAGAGGCGATCATCGTGTCGCTTGATGTCGAGGGCAGGATCACGATGATCAATCGCAAGGGTTGCGACGTGCTCGGCTACAACGCGTCCGAGTTGATCGGTCGCTCGTGGTTCGAGTGTTGCCTGCCGCAGCCGGCCGGTACTCAGGAGGTCTTTCCGCTATTCCGGCGTCTCATGGCCGGCAGTGTCGCCGGTGCCGAGCGATTCGAGAATCCGATTCTGACAAGGACGGGAGAGGAGCGGCTGATTGAATGGCGGAACTCGCTTCTGCGCAACGAACTGGGCGAAATCGTCGGCACCCTCAGTGCCGGCGAGGACATCACCGAATACCGGCGTGCAGAGGTTGAACTCGAAGGCTATCGCAATCATCTCGAGGCGCTTGTCGAGGAACGGACGGCCGCCCTGTCGGTTGCCAAGGAAGCCGCCGAGGCCGCAAGCCGGGCCAAGAGCGCCTTTCTGGCCAACATGAGCCACGAACTGCGCACGCCGATGAATGCCATCATGGGCATGACCTACATTGCACTCAAGCGGACCGAAGATCCTCGTGTTCGCGAACCGTTAGGCAAGCTTGATCGTGCTGCGCGACACCTTCTGGCGGTGATCAATGACATCCTTGACCTTTCGCGCATCGAAGCGGAACGCCTGACGCTCGCGCGTGTCCCGTTTGACCTGCGCCGGCTCGTCGATGAAATCGTCGAAATGGTGAGCTATCGTGTTGTCGAAAAGGGGCTGTCGTTGGTTATCGATGTCGCGGACGATGTCACTGCAAGGCCGCTGCTCGGAGACCCTCTGCATCTGAAGCAGATTCTCCTCAATCTGCTGGGCAACGCCGTCAAGTTCACGGACCAGGGAAGCATCAGTGTCTGTGTGCGAAATTGTGACGAACCGACGGAAAACGTATCGCTTCGCTTCGAAATTTGCGATACCGGTATCGGCATTTCTCCCGGCGATGTTGTACGTCTCTTCGATGCCTTCGAGCAGGCGGATGGTTCACAGACGCGGAAGTACGGCGGTACCGGTCTGGGCCTCGCCATCAGCAAGCGACTTGTCCAATTGATGGGTGGCCGGCTGGGGGTCGAGAGCCGGCCGGGCGAAGGGAGCGTTTTCTGGTTCGAAGTGCGCCTCTTGCCGGTGACGGTTGCGCAGGA
>JAFLDC010000501.1 GCA_017302775.1 Sphingomonadales bacterium | reverse complement strand
CTCAAATTCTGGCGGCATTAGCGCAGACCATGAACACCCGATCCCCTGCCGGACTTGATCGGCTGATAGCTGGCTATCGCCGTTTCCGTAACCATGGTTGGGCCGCCAATCGTCAGCGCTGGGCCACCCTGCGCGACGGTCAGGAGCCAGATGTGATGGTGATCGCCTGCAGCGACAGCCGGGTTGATCCGTCGCAGATCTTTGATGTCGATCCCGGCGAGGTCTTTGTCGTCCGCAATGTCGCAGCGATGGTTCCGCCCTTCGAAACCACGCCGGGTCACCACGGCGTATCCGCAGCGCTCGAATTCGCAGTCGAGGTACTGAAGGTCAAGGAAATCGTGGTCATGGGCCACGGGATGTGCGGCGGTTGTAAAGCCGCGCTGACCCGCGAATTGCATGGGACACGGCCGGGTGAAGGCGGGTTTATTGCCGACTGGATTGCCTTGCTGGACGCGGCCCGCGATGAAGTCGTTCACAACCACGGCACTGCGGGACACGACGCCGAGCGCGCCATGGAACAGGCCGGGGTCAAGGTCAGCCTCGCCAACCTTCGGACCTTCCCCAACATCGCCCAGCGCGAGCGCGATGGCGCCCTGCGCCTAACGGGTGCGTTCTTCGCGATATCCGACGGCCTCCTGCACGTTCTGGACGAGGCGACTGGCCGTTTCGCGCCGGTGGCGGCGGATTGAAAAAAGGGCGGCCGTCACCAGCCGCCCTTCCCCAAATCAGACGCTTACCCGCAGGTCAGTTGGCAGGCGCAGCCTTGCTCTTGGCATAGGCAGCCCACAACTGCGCAATCGGCTGGCGCACGCCAGTCACCTTGCCGAAGGTGTCCTGCGCCTGCGCATACTTGCCCTGATCGACCTGCGCGATGCCCAGACGGGTCAGGACACGCGGTGTGTCGACCCCCGCCTTGGTCAGTGCGATCGTATAAAGTTCCTCAGCCTTGACGGCGTTGTCATAGCTCAGGAAGGCATCGCCCGCCGCCATCACAGTCGCCGCCGTGGCCGAAGGCGCCCGGGCATCGCGATCAAGGCCGGCGAGCGAAGCCTCATCAGCCGCAATACGCCCAGCCGCGATGGACTTGGCATCGGCCACGCTTGGGTCAGCGGCACTGAGTTTGCCCGAGGCGATCCCGAGATTGACGATCTTGAGCGCTTCCTTTGGCAGACGCCGCGGGTCGGCAGCCTGGATATATTCAAAATAGTCACGCGCTTCCGACCAGCTCTTCGTGCGGTCCATCAAGCGCATCAGATCGATGCTTTCCTGATTCTGAAACTTCGACATGTCGCGGGTGACAGAGATCGCCAGAGCCCAATTGTCCTGGGTCGGGTGGCCCTGCACCAGTCGCCGTGAAAAGCTGATCGCCTGGTCCGGCATCTTGTTCCGGTACGCAACGACGATACCCTTCTTCAGCCAGTCTTCCGGCGCAGCAGCACCGCGCTTGTCGACCGCGTCGGACAGTACCTTCAACCCTTCGGCGGGCATGTTGTCATTGATGTAGGCATCGGCCAGCAGCCCGTCGACGCCGCTTTCAGTATAACCGCCAGCGATCGCAGCCTGCAACGAGGTGCGAGCGGCTGGATATTCCTTCAGATCGTATGAAATACCCCCGATGTAGTAGTTAAACTTGGCGATATCGCCAGGGGCGACCTTGCCGCTGTCGACCATCGCCTGCAGACCGCGGCGCTGCAACTTCTTGTCAAAACCAAGCTGACCGAAGTTAAGGCCGAGCTGACCGGCAATATACTTGTCATCCGCGGTCGTCGCAGCCGCGAATGCGGCATCCGCCAGCTTCAGTTCCGGGGCCAGCAGGGTGTTGAGCGCGGCGACCGAACCATCATAGGCGAGCCGGGCATCCTCACGCGCCTTCTTGCCCTGGGCGCTGCGATATGCGCCTTCCGCAGCCGTCACCTTATTGCGTGCTTCGGTCACGTCCGGGCGCTTGGCTGCATTGTCAAAGGCTGTCTTCGCGGCGGTATAAGCCGGAATAAATGCCTTCGATGGCGAAAGCTTGGGCGCCTCGGCCTTTTTTTCCTTTTCCTTAGCCAGCGCAGGAGCGGCAATGCCGCCGGCGACCACACCCATTGCAAGCGCCAGACCCAATGCGGTGCGGGCGAAAAGCGGGGCTCGGACCATTGTATTCTTCTCCTTGGCAACCGGCTGGCGACAACCACAATGGCACCGCATGCCGGGGCAACTTCCTCTACTGAACCATAGGCGCTCGCGCAGCCCCTTGGCAACAGTGGAGCGCACTAGGTAGCCGCGGTTGAACGACGATTGAATGGGGGTGGCTGCGATCATTCAGAATCGCGCGGCAAGGTGTGGAAAAAATGCCGCGAACCGCCGCTTTGACCACCCTTGTGCTGGTCTTGTCCGGGGCATTGCCCTAGGGCCTGAACAGCTTATTCCATGACAACAAGACAAGTGATATTCCCCGCGTGAGCGACGAACCCGAAATTCCCGAAAACACCCCTGAACCAATCGGTCCCCAGGGAGACTTCCCGCGCATCGACATCGTCGATGAAATGAAGACCAGCTACCTCGATTACGCGATGAGCGTGATCGTCAGTCGCGCGCTGCCGGACGTGCGTGA
>JAFLDC010000500.1 GCA_017302775.1 Sphingomonadales bacterium | reverse complement strand
GAACCGCAATCGCGAGCGCATCGAGCTGGACCTTAAAGACACGGCAGCCATTTCCCGATTGAAGGACCTGGTACGTGAAGCAGACGCCCTGATCGAAGGATATCGCCCCGGCGTGATCGAACGGATGGGGATCGGTCCTGACACGCTGCTGGCGATCAATCCCAAGCTCGTCATCGGTCGTATGACAGGGTGGGGCCAGGTTGGCCCGATGGCGCCGCTGGCGGGTCATGACATCAACTATATCGCACTTTCAGGAGCGCTGCATTCTTACGGACGACAGGGTGAGAAGCCCAGCTTCCCGGTGAATGCTGTAGGGGATTTCGGCGGCGGCGGAATGATGCTGGCCTTCGGCGTTGTGGCGGCAATCCTCCACGCCCGGTCCGGCGGCGTGGGCCAGGTCGTGGACTGTGCGATGGTCGACGGTGCAGCGATCCTGTCTGCCATGACATATACGTTTCTGGGCAACGGCCAATGGCGTGACGAACGCGGCGTCAACTTGCTCGATAGCGGGGCTCACTTCTACGACACCTACGAGACCAGTGACGGCAAATGGATATCGTTGGGATCGATCGAACCGCAGTTCTATGCACTGCTGCTTGAGAAAACCGGGCTGGGCGGCGACCCCGATTTTGCCCAACAGATGAACCCGGCGAAATGGACCGAGTTGAAGGAACGGATGGCTGCGCTGATCCTTACCAAAACACGCGATGAATGGTGCGCGATCATGGACGGTACCGACATCTGTTTTGCTCCGGTCCTCAGCCTGAATGAAGCGCCTGCCCACCCGCACAACAAGGCGCGGGCTACGTTCGTGGAAGATGGCGGCATGATCCAGCCCGCCCCAGCACCGCGTTTTTCCGCCACTCCGGCTCCGCCTATAAACCTTGCGGGACGGTGACCTGCGATCGTCAAGCCAGTGCGAGGCTGCGGTGAGCGTCCTGTCGCGTATCGATCCGATGGTGCGTCTTCTGACGCTGGCAATATGCCTGGCGCTGGTCATCCCGGTAAGCGGCCCGGCGCGTGAAGCCGCGCAAAGCATCGCCAACGCGGCGGTGTTTTTGCTGTTCTTCCTGAACGGGGTTCGTCTTCCACGGCATGAGGTGCTGACCGGACTAACCAACCATCGGCTGCTGTGGCCGCTGGTCGGCTGGTGCTTTGGCGGCATGGCGCTGGTGGGGTGGAGCCTGTGGCAGGTGGGGCAGGGCTGGATGCCCCCGCTCATCGCGTTGGGCTTTCTGTATCTTGGCTGCCTGCCGTCGACGGTCCAGTCCGCGACCGCTTACAGCTCGCTGGCGGGGGGTAATGTCGCCAGTTCGGTCATTGCGGCAGCTTTGCTCAATCTGCTGGGGGTGTTTGTTACTGCGCCGTTGTTTTCGCTCCTCGGTGGCGGGCAAGGCAGCAGCCTTCATGCCGATGGCCTGCTGAAGGTGGTGATGATCCTTCTCGTCCCGTTCATGCTGGGGCAGGTTCTGCAAAGCAGGCTATCGGGTTGGGTGACTGAAAACCGCCAGCTTGCTTCATGGTTTGATCGCGGATCGATCGCGATCGCGGTATACGTGGCCTTCTCCGGAGCGGTGGACCAGCGGTTCTGGACGCGGGTGGAACCGGCAGGTTGGGCCGCACTGATCGGCGGCGTCGCGCTGTTTTTGGCGATCGGCCATGGCGGCGCCTGGATATTGGGGGGATGGCTGAAGCTGGACCGGCCCAACCGGATCGCGATGCTTTATGCCGGAGCACAGAAAAGCATCGCGATGGGCGCTCCATTAGCCTCGGTACTGTTCGCACCTGCTGTGGCAGGCGTCGTGCTCTTGCCGATCCTGTTCTACCACCTGGCACAACTGGTGCTGGCAGCCCCAATCGCAACCCGATTGGGGCGCGGGCAGCAGTGACTACTTTTTGGGCTGGTACGTCTGCTCGATGCCGGGAAACGTCCTGGCGCGTACATCGGCCGCATAACGGCCCGCAGCCAGCGAGATCGTTTCGGCGATTTCTTCATAGCGTTTGACGAACCTGGGAACACGGTCAAACATGCCCAGCATGTCTTCGGTCACAAGAACCTGACCATCGCATCGCGACGATGCACCGATGCCGATGGTCGGGCATTTGATAGCCGCGGTCACTGCAATCGCGATCGGCTCAACCACGCCTTCGACCACGACGGCGAACGCACCGGCATCATCCAGAGCCTTGGCGTCCGACACGATCTTCTGTGCCTCTGCTTCACTACGGCCACGGGCGTTGTAACCGCCCAGAACGTTGACGGCCTGCGGTGTAAGGCCAACGTGACCCATCACCGGAATACCGCGCTTGGTAAGGAATGCGACGGTTTCCGCCATCGCCGCGCCTCCTTCCAGCTTCACCGCGGCGCAACCTGTTTCCTTGAGAATCCGGGAGGCACTGGCAAATGCCTGTTCGGGCGAGGCTTCGTATGCGCCAAACGGCATGTCGACCACGACAACCGAATGATAGGACCCGCGTACCACGGCCGCGCCGTGCGCAACCATCATGTCCAGTGTGACCGGCACTGACGATGGCAGGCCATATATTACCTGTCCGAGCGAATCTCCCACGAGCAAAAGATCGCAATGCGCGTCCAGCAGTTGCGCCTGC